>CAYMXD010000306.1:0-3714 GCA_964394095.1 uncultured Mesohalobacter sp.
AGTAAAATCGTAAAGCTTTGCGTTCTTTGCGACTCTGCGGTGAAAATAAATAACCACAAAGACGCAAGTTTGCGGAGAAAATAAATAAATACCAATATTAAGCAAGTACCTAAGTCAGAAAATTAAAATAAATTAGATAATAACATTGCTGCTATAGTAATGATAGCAACTAAAATTACAAAGGCTATACTTATACCAGTTGTAAAAGCAAAAAAGACTAATAATTTTAAAAATAAAGACCAAAGACTTAACTTCATGAGCCTGCCAAAAACATAAAGATAAAAAGGTATCGTGATAAGAATAAAATATGTAAAGAGCTGAGGGCTAAAGAAAATGCTTAAAATAAAAAATAGAATAGTAGAATAAAACAAAACGCCTTGAATATAACAGGTTATGATAATATATTCACCAAAATTATAGCGCCTTCCAAATATCAGATAAGACATAAAAGCATATAAAGGCACAAAAAGAAAAGTAATGATATTGAAGTATTTTATTGTAAATTCAATTGAGTTTTTGGTTAACTCTTTGTTTTTAACTATGTCTTCCTGATACATTTGAGAATTGGCAACTTCCTCTCCAAAAGCTTCATTCATCAAACCAATCTACATTTGAGTTAATTCGGAATAAGACGCCATAAAAACTTCGGAATAGCTATTAAAAATAAATAAAGAAATTGCCGTACCTAATGCCAAAAACACAAAAGGATTCATATAGCGTTTTCTAACGCCGCTTATGTACTCTTTAAGCAGCACCTCAGGCCTTAGTATAAGAAATCTTACTGTTTTAAAGAAAGAATTATCCCAACCTAAAAAATTATTGAGGAAGTCTTGAAAAAGTAATTTAGTAGTGATTTTTGAAGTCATGACTTTCGCTCCGCAATTAGAGCAAAATTTGTCGGTTTGATTAAGTTTAGTATGGCAGTTTTTGCATTTCATTTTTACACCAAAATTCAAATTTAATTTAAAAAAGTTAGCATGCCCTGCTATAGTTCAATTAAAAAAACACTCTAATTTTTTTTACTAAAGCCTTATTTCTTATTAATTGATATATTTGCCAAATGGATACATTAGACGCACTTATACTTGGGATTATACAAGGACTTACAGAGTTTTTGCCGGTATCATCAAGTGGACATTTAGAATTAGGAAAATCACTATTAGGAGACGATTCTATCCCAAAGGAAAGTTTGTTATTTACAGTTGTACTTCACTTTGCAACTGCTTTGAGTACCATTGTGGTATTTAGAAAAGACATTTTTGCGATTGTAAAAGGGGCATTAAGATTTCAATGCAATGAAGATTTGAAGTTTATAAGTAAAATAGCTATTTCTATGCTGCCTGCTATTGCTGTAGGTGTTTTGTTAGAAAAACAATTAGAACAGCTTTTCAGTGGCAATATTTTCTTAGTGGGTTGTATGCTAATTGTTACAGCTGCACTTTTGTTTTTGGCAGATAAAGCCAAAAACACCGAAAAAAAAGTATCTTTTATGAATGCATTTGTGATTGGAATATCACAAGCTATTTCTATGCTTCCGGGAATTTCAAGATCCGGAGCGACCATTTCTACCTCAGTACTTTTAGGGAATGACAAAAACAAAGCGGCCCGCTTCTCTTTCTTAATGGTAATTCCGTTAATATTTGGTAAAATAGGTAAAGACATTCTTAGTGGTGATCTCAGTCTTGATAGTTCTAATTTTTCAGCCTTAGGCGTAGGGTTTTTCGCTGCTTTTGCTGCCGGAATACTGGCCTGTACTTGGATGATTAAACTTGTTAAAAACTCTAAGCTCTCTTACTTTGCCGTATATTGTGCGATTGTCGGAATCATATCCATTGTCTTTGCATTGTTATAGCGGTCGAAGAAATCAATTATATCAGGGAGGAAACAGCATTTGTCTAAACCGGTATTTGGAAGTTTCTCGAGGGAAATGTTTACAAGCCCTTCTGCTAAGCTTGGCAAAGTAAAGAATCTTTTTCTAAAAGGTTGTAATTCACTGCTGTTGAGAACAAAACGGATAATCTTATCCTATAATTGAGTTTAGTTATTTTTAATATTCTCAAGTCGTTTAACCACTTGAAAAACATCTAAGCAGTATAACCGACTTATTTAAAAGGAAGCGAAGAGTGGGCTGAACTACTTGATTTGGAAGGTTAATCTCAAGTTAGCAAATCATGGTAGAGAAACTTGAAAAGTTACCCGAATGGCTTGGTTTTTTTAGTCGTTTATGCATTAGATGAATTTCTAATGCACAAAGTTGGATTATAAATTGAAAATAAGGGAATCCTGCGGGTAAGCATAAAATACTATCAAAAGAAAAATTAAAACAATTGTGAAAAATAACCCACAATTTCTTCCCTGATGCCAGGGTTTGCTCCGGCAGCTAAAGCAACAGAAATTAAAAGCCCTAACATCGCCGAACCAAAATCTCTAAGGGTTAAGCCTAAAGCCTTCTTTTTATGTTTAGTCCCTCTTTTCTTTCGAGCAATACTAATAGCAATTTCTCGACCCCCAATGATACCTAAGAAAATCCAAGTGGTACTCATAGGAACGGTAGAAATAAACAACTTGTATATCAATAAAATAACATAAGAAAAATCAATTAAAGTTGCTGCTCTCACATCAGATATTCTCGCCTTTTCACTAACAATTTCTTGAATTTTGTCTCCTCTAAAGTAAAACAGTAAACCCAAACCGATAAAAATGGTTAAGGCAAAAATTGCAAATTGATAAAACTCCAATTGCCGTGGTAAAAATACAGATATGTTAGCGGCATCTTGCATGATCCAAACCGACCATAAAGACCCGCTGACCATCCACTGCACAACTGTCCAGGCGCTATTAAATTTTCGAGATTTAAAATGTTTCCTGATAAGATTATAGCCCAAATACCAAATTAAAAACGACAAAACAAAAGCTAATAGATACCCCGTCCAGCTCTTTATGACCACCGAAGTAATTCCTGATGAAGACGCACTAAATACACTTAGCAGTAAGAATGTTGTAGATACCGGCATCCTTAGCCGTGTTAGAATAAGCAAAACTAAAGGAGCTATAATCTGAAAAAAGGAAAACTCCTCAGGGTGAGGGTAAGGCGAAGTTCCGTCAGGTTTTAGCAATCTTTGGTAGGTAACATCGCCGTCGTAAGTAAACCAACTATAACCAACTGTCACCAGAAAAATAGTACCGATAAACAACCATAGCATCCACCACTTCTTATCAGAATTACTTTCTATAAACGTTCCAATGGTTTGAATACTATCATTAGCCACGGCTGCGTAGGCTGCAAAAACAAAACCAATCCACATGGCAATAGACCAGTTGTAGGCGGTTGAAGCACCGGCAAGAATAAACCCGGTAAGGATAACAATTAAAAAAGTTTTCTCTTCAATAAAAAAATTGAAAAGCTTAAGATTTGGTCGCTTTGGACTTTTTCCCATTTTATCTAAATAAGGTTAGCAAATCTAAGTGTACAAAATGTTTCTAATGTTTCTACAATGTTAAGAATTTTACCAATCGAATTGATAGGATATCCCTCCCATGACCTGTATGCCTTGAACATCAAAATTACGCCACTGTTGGTAATTGTTATTCAATAGATTTCTTCCGGTAACAAAAATTCCTAAACGCTCAGATAATTGGTAGTCTATGCCAAAATTTATATCTAAAAAACCCTCTACAGTTTCAGAACCAAAACCAATACCATCTGCAGGAAGA
>CAYMXD010000307.1:0-3703 GCA_964394095.1 uncultured Mesohalobacter sp.
GTCCAAATCTACAAGGTGTAAATATTCAATCCCGCTATCTTCAAAGGCTTTAGCGACTTCAAGTGGGTTTTCATTATATACTTTTTTGGTATCGTAATCGCCTTTAGACAGGCGTACACATTTGCCTTCTATTATGTCTATTGCCGGTATTATTCTCATCGACTAATAATTTTCAGCAAAAATCTAATAAAAATACCAATTGAGGACTAAACTTTACTTAAAATAGTAGTTTATTATAATGGTTTGTATATTATGGGATTAGTGTAGTTTTTTAATCTAAAACATTAAAACCTTTAAATAAATAAAAACTATTTTCATTTCATGATTATTATTCTATTTTTGTATTTAAGATTATGCACAGATAATATTTAAACTCTATGAAAAAAATAACCAAAAAAACTTACCTAGATTGGTATGAAAACATGCTATTTTGGAGAAAGTTTGAAGATAAATTAGCACAAGTTTATATTCAGCAAAAAGTAAGAGGTTTTCTTCACCTATACAACGGGCAAGAAGCTATACTCGCCGGTGCCCTGCACGTCATGGATAAAGAGAAAGACAAAATGATTACAGCTTATCGTAATCACGTTCAGCCCATTGGTATGGGTGAAGACCCCAAGCGTGTGATGGCAGAGCTATATGGAAAAGCAACCGGAACTTCACAGGGTTTAGGTGGTTCTATGCATATTTTTTCGCCGGAACACGGCTTTTACGGCGGTCACGGTATTGTTGGTGGGCAAATTCCTTTAGGAGCAGGCTTGGCCTTCTCTGAAAAATATTTCAACAAAGGTGGAGTCGTCATTACATTTCTTGGTGATGGTGCAGCTAGACAAGGTTCACTTCACGAAACGCTCAACATGGCTATGACCATGAAATTACCTGTAGTATTCTGCGTTGAAAACAACGGCTATGCTATGGGAACATCTGTAAAAAGAACCTCTAATCATGAAGATATTTGGAAACTAGGTTTAGGCTACGAAATGCCCTGTGGTCCTGTAGATGCCATGAAACCTGAAAAAGTAGCGGAAGCTTTAGACGAAGCCATCAGCAGAGCAAGGTCTGGTGAGGGTCCAACATTTTTAGACCTCAAAACCTATAGATATCGCGGCCACTCTATGAGTGATGCTCAGAAGTACAGAACAAAAGAAGAAGTACAAGAGTATCAAAAGATAGACCCAATTAACTATATCAAGGAGATTATACTCGACAAAAAATATGCTACAGAAGATGATATTGCAGATATTGAAAAGAAAGTAAAAAGCAAAGTCAAAGAATGTGAGAAATTTGCAGACGAGTCAGATTTCCCGGAAAAGAATGTCATGTACGATGTCGTATATGAACAAGACGATTATCCATTCATTCCTCATAAATTATAACAAATATTATGGCAGAAGTAATTAATATGCCCCGCTTAAGCGATACCATGGAAGAAGGTACCGTGGCTAAGTGGTTGAAACAAAAAGGCGATAAAGTTGAAGAAGGTGAAATCCTTGCCGAAATAGAAACCGATAAAGCCACCATGGAATTTGAATCCTTTCATGACGGGACGCTATTATATATTGGTATTGAAGAAGGTGATGGTGCACCCGTAGATTCATTATTGGCCATAATTGGTGAAGAAGGTGAAGATATCTCAGACCTTATAGAAAAAGCAGAATCGGGAGATGATGCTTCAGAAGAAGATACCAAAGATGCTGCTGATGATAAATTCGAAGAGGATGATAAACAAGATGAAAATGATGCTGATGGAGGTGGTGAAATACCCGAAGGCGTTGAAGTGGTGACCATGCCACGCCTAAGTGATACCATGGAAGAAGGTACCGTAGCTACTTGGCTTAAAGATAAAGGCGACAGTGTTGAGGAAGGTGAAATTTTGGCTGAAATAGAAACCGATAAGGCGACCATGGAGTTTGAATCTTTTTATAGTGGAACACTCCTGCATATAGGCATTGAAGAAGGCGGTTCAGCACCGGTAGATGATGTACTTGCAATTATAGGGCCGGAAGGCACAGATGTTGATGCGGTTTTAAAAAGTTTAAAAAGTGATAGTTCTGCTTCATCGGATAAAGGCTCACCCGACACTGAAGACACAGCTCCTCAGGCTGATGATTCTCAAGAAGATTCAAGCTCTTCCCCACAAACTGAAACTTCGGACGGTAAACGAATTTTTGCTTCTCCTTTAGCTCGAAAAATGGCAGAGGATAAAGGCATTGATTTAGCAAAAGTTAACGGAACTGGCGAAAACGGAAGAGTAGTTAAGAAAGATATTGAAAACTACAAACCGCAAGCCCAACCTGAACCGGCAACAGCTGAAGCTACTCAATCTCAGCAGCAAACCAAAGCAGAAACTAAACAGGATTCTAAACCTGTTGAAATTTATACACCGGTAGGTGAAGAGCAGTTTGAAGAGGTTAAGAATTCTAATATGCGAAAAACCATCGCTAAACGCTTAGCTGAATCTAAATTCAATGCGCCGCATTACTATTTAGATATTGAAGTCGATATGGACAATGCCATGGCGTCGAGAAAGCAAATTAATGAAATACCAGACACAAAAATTTCGTTTAATGATCTTGTAATTAAGGCTTCTGCCATGGCCTTGAGAAAACATCCTCAAGTGAATTCTCAATGGAAAGGTGATGTGACTAAAATCGCTAAACACATTCATATTGGTGTTGCGGTTGCGGTAGATGAAGGCTTAGTAGTACCGGTCTTAGAATTTGCCGATCAGCAATCATTGACGCAGATTGGTCAAAATGTAAAAGGTCTTGCCGGAAAAGCCCGAAACAAAAAGTTACAACCGGATGAAATGGAAGGCTCTACGTTTACGGTGTCTAATTTAGGTATGTTTGGTATCAGTGAATTTACCAGCATTATCAATCAGCCCAATTCTGCGATTTTATCGGTAGGTGCTATAATTGAAAAGCCGGTAGTCAAAAAGGGTGAAATTGTGGTAGGTCATACCATGAAGTTGACTTTAGCCTGCGACCACAGAACAGTTGACGGTGCAACAGGCGCTAAGTTTTTACAGACCCTAAAAACTTATATTGAAAATCCGGTTACCATGTTGGCCTAATCAATTTTTCAAATTGAAAACGAATATTATACAAGCAAAAAGACCACTTCGAGTGGTCTTTTTTTGTGTTTTGTTCATAGTTTTTGGGCTTTTAGCCTATAATTTTCGGGAATGGTATGCTGTTGAAAAATTAAATCGAATAGAAGCTTATAATTTCGGAGATACGACACATAGAGCTTATTATTATCAATCTCAAACTTTGTATGCCTTCATTCACTTGTTTTGGGGGATTTGCTTTGGGGTGAGTTTTGTGTTGATGCTAATCGCTTTTCTATTTAAAGTCCGTTGGTATAAAGTCGTCTGTTTAACTATTTCCTTACTTGTAACCAGTGTGTATGTTTTTCACGCCGTTATAGCATGAAACATGATCGCGTTTAATCGAAATTTCGAATAATTAATTATTCCAAATCCAACTCCTGGATTAACCACCCTACTTTTTCTTCGGGTTTATAGGGGCCATCCCATTTAGGATATTCGCCAAACTTCATTTGATAAGTCCTGCCCAGATAAAAATCGAACTGCATGATATCTATATCACCAGCCTTGTAGGCTTTACTTAGAACGTTAAAATGTTTGATTCTTTTGTTGTAGTTTGAATGATGAATGACTATCCATGGCGCCATTGAT
>CAYMXD010000308.1:0-323 GCA_964394095.1 uncultured Mesohalobacter sp.
AAAAAAACCACCCGCGGATTACGCTGATAACCGCTGATTTATAATCTCAATCTCAAAAAACTTCAGCGAAAATCTACGCCATCTGCGGGAGAAAATTTACTGCGTTACACGAATCGTTTCTCTAGGAATATGCAGTATGGGGTATGATTTGTAAGTTATAGAGTTCTGGACGAAAATATTAATACTGCTTACAAATCCGCCTACCTTAACCGCAAGAGCACACCAAGGAGAGGTTAAGTTCACAAAGCCATGGTTTTGATAAATAAAGACAAATAGCAAAAGTGTTGAAGACTATTTAGATGATATATTTGTAAAATTAATTA
>CAYMXD010000308.1:333-3698 GCA_964394095.1 uncultured Mesohalobacter sp.
ACTTCTAACTTCCAATATCGTATTTCATTCAGAAATCATAATATTTTTACTTCCTCCCAAAATCTGCGGGTATTTCTCCCCATGTTTTGGTATTCCATTTCAGGATTTGGGTATTGTAGGAATTATTTTTAAGCCAGTGCTCTGCTCTTTTAATGAGTTCAAAGACTTCTGCATTTTGTTTGTTTTGCTTTAGGCTGGTTTTGCAATGCCTTTTCCTCACCCAGCTCATTGCCGTCCTGGAATCTGAGTAAATGGCACGCGAGCTGTTTTGCTTTTTAAGAAAAGCAAGTCCATGAACAAGGGCCAGAAATTCACCGATGTTATTGGTAGCATTTTCAAACGTTCCTTTATGGAATAAAAGGCTTTGTGTCTTTGTATCTACACCTCTGTATTCCATTCGGCCGGGATTACCGCTGGAGGCAGCATCAACACAAATAGATTTCAGATTCACTTCCGGTGGAAGCCTTTTAGAAAAAATTTTGGTTTTCTTCAAGTTTTGAAATTCATAAAATCCGATGCTAAACGCTTCTTCTGCAGTGCTTCTATTTGGAAAGGATTTGTATTTAGCCTGCGGATAGTTTTTAATCTGAAGTTTACAATCTTGCCAACTGTCATAGATACCCGGATGATGACCATCCCATACCACGTAATATTTTTTCTTTTTCCCCATTAAATTTATAGATTTTACCTAAAATAACAACCCATCTGTAGAAATCAACACTTCAGTGCATTCTGTTTTCAAAAACACATATCATCCTAGATATTTGTCTCAATAATACAAAAAAAATTAGCTATGAAAAGTTCAAACAACAAAAACAGTCACACAAATTCAACTTATCTTAAAGCCAAAGAAAAAGTACAGGAACTTAAATCTTTCTATTTTAGTTTAGTATTCTACGCTATCGTAAATGCGGGCCTAATTTACATTTGGTATGCCTATTCAGGTACAAATTTTCAGTGGTTTTGGTTTCCGATTATCGGCTGGGGATTAGGATTACTCGTTAAAGCTCTTAAGGTTTATGATATAGATTTCATTTTTGGTAAACCATGGGAAGACCGAAAATTAAATCAATTGATGAATAATTATGCGGAGAGCAAATACTCTGAAGTTGAAGAAGATGAAGCTTATCGATCTGCCCAAAAAAAAGTGGACAGTATCAAAGGCTTTTACAGCCATCTGATGGTTTACCTGATTGTGAATATTTTTATTGTGACTGCAATCGTATCGAACACAAACATAGAGCTACTTAGTTTTTCAGCATTGTCCACGGCGTTGTTTTGGGGCATCGGTTTGGCGTCTCATGCCATTGGTGTTTTTGGCGAAGACATCCTTTTTCCTAAAAATTGGGAGGACCGAAAAATCCAAGAAATTATGGATTCTGACCAAAACACCTCCACACCGTAAAGCTATATTTTTTTAAAAAATAGTTTAATTTTGAAAAAAGCTCAACCTATGAAATGCTTCTTCATTACAATTGTTTTATTATTTTGCTTTCAATTGAAAGCCCAAGAATCCTTTGTTATTAAAAATGTCAAGGTATTTGATGGCGAAAAAACGATTGAAAATACTTCAGTGAAAATTACTGGTGATAAAATTGAAGAAGTGGCTCCAAATATTGAAATCACGGAAGAGCTGAACATTATTGACGGAAGGGGCAAAAGCCTCATACCTGCATTATCCAACGCGCATGTGCATGCCTGGTCGCCACAGTCCTTAAGTCAGGCGGCAAAAGCCGGGGTGTTAAATGTGATGGATATGCATGGTGTAGAAAATTTTCAACAAAGCATGAGAATGCTAAAAGATTCTACTGATTATGCTCGATATTTTGTTGCCGGTTATGCCGCGACAGCTCCGGAAGGGCACGGCACGCAGTTTGGATTTCCAGTACCAACGCTTGAAAACCCCGAAGATGCCAAAGATTTTGTGAAAGCCAGGATCGTCTCTAATGTAGATTATATTAAAATCATCGTAGAACCTTATAAAGAAACCTTATCTCAGGAAACCGTTGCAGAACTTGTAAAAGAAGCCCATAAGGCCGATTTAAAAGCCGTAGTACATGTGAGTAGATTAGATGATGGGATACAGGTTTTAGAAGACAATGCCGATGCTTTGGTCCATATTTGGTGGGATAAGCCCATAAATAAAGCAAAACTTGAAAACTTAGTGGAAAACAAAGATTTCTTTATCATTCCCACGCTTTTAACTACACTTAAAGCCTTTGAACGTATGGGCGAAGATAGTGCAGATTACCTATCAAAAGAAGAACTGCTTGGCGAAATCAAAAAACTCCATGAAGCCAAAGTCCCCATTTTATCCGGTACAGACCCGCCAAACCTTAACATCAATTACGGCACGGATTTATATGAAGAGCTGTTTTTATTTAAGGAAGCCGGTTTATCTAATATCGATATTTTGAAAACCGCAACAAGTAATGTCGCCAAAGCCTTTAACCTCAAAGAAATGGGTTACTTGAAAAAAAATTATATCGCCGACATGCTCCTCATCGACGGCGACCCTACCGAGAACATAGAAGATATTGCAACTATTGAAAGGATTTGGAAAGCCGGCAAGTTGGTGGAGTAGTCTCAGATACGGGGTTTCGAGTTTTTGGTGTCGTGGCTTATTTCTGGCTTGCTATAAAACCAGTACATGCATCAATACCCTTTTACAGTTTGTTCAATCACTCTCGGAAAATACTGCATTTCTAAATCGTGAATTTTTGAAGCGACGTCTTTAGGGGTATCATCAGCAGAAACTTCACATTCGGCCTGAAATATTACCGCGCCTTCGTCATAATTTTCGTTGACAAAATGAATTGTAATTCCGGTTTGGGGTTCCCGATTTTCAACAACAGCCCTATGCACATGCATGCCGTACATGCCTTTTCCACCGTATTTTGGTAATAGGGCGGGGTGAATGTTTATTATTCTACGTTCATAATGACCGACGATTTCTTCAGGAATTTTAAGTAAAAATCCCGCAAGAATGATATAATCTATATCTAAAGCCTTAAGCTGGGTCAAAACAAAACTACTTTCTAGTAATTGCCTTTTATCAAACACAATGCTGTCAATGCCCAAGTCTTTTGCTTTTTTTATGACAGGAGCCTGAGGTTTGTTACAAAACACTTTTTTTATATGTACATCAGGTTTATCCTTAAAATAATTAATAATATTAACAGCATTGGATCCATTACCTGACGCAAAAACGGCCAAATTAATTTTATCTGATGTTTGTGTACTTTCCAATTTCAATTTTTTTAACTATTTTGCAATTTATAAATATGTAAATTAACAGCCTCCAATCGAGCAATAATTTACATTTTTGAAATTAAAATTTGTTATAAGGCAAAGTTTCTTATTTT
>CAYMXD010000309.1:0-3237 GCA_964394095.1 uncultured Mesohalobacter sp.
ATTGCTTTTATTGTTGTTGAAAACTTTAAATAAGTTTCCATCGTATTTGGTGATACCCTGTCGTGTGCCAAACCACATAAATCCCTTCTTGTCTTGAACAATAGTATTAACATGCCTAAAGTTGAGGCCGTCGTCTGTGGTAAGGGTTTTGATTTGTAGCTCATCTTGAGCGGCACTAAGTGTTGAAAAGAAGACAACAACTAAAAACAAACACCAGTGTAAAAAATTGATTATCAAAACTATAATAGATTAATTTAATCAAAGGTAAAACATTTTAAACATATAACCACATTAATATGTGATTGTGGGTAATGTTAAAGCATGTTAAATTGCTCAAAAATAATAACCTTAAATCTAAACAAATGAAAAAGTTACTAGTGATTATCCTGATGTTACCACTAATGGCCATATCTCAGGACGCCGAAGAACAGTTATTAACTTTAACTGAATTTACTGTAAAACAGGGCCATTCAGCTCAATTTATGGATGGTATCAAAAAAATTAAAGCATGTTATACCGAAAATAATGGCACGGACACTTGGAGCTTTTGGTCTAGAGTGCAAGGCGAAGGAAACGTTTATGGGGTCTCGAGCTTTATGCCAAATTGGGCGGCAATGGACAACGAAGATGAGGCTTGGAAGCCATGTAGATCAATAATAATGGATTTTGTTATGCCACATGTAGACAGTGTGAATTACTCCATTACGCAAACCCTGTCTGATTGGAGCAAAAAAACCCCAAGTGATGATGATACGAAATTGGTTTGGGTCAGTTATTTTAGAGTGAAAAACAGAACTTTATTTAAGGAAGTCGTCAAAGAAGTTTCAAGTACTATTGTCAAAGAAGAAGGTGACAATAGAGCCTATTGGTATGTTTTTATGGGTGGTGGCGAAAGCGACCCGGATTATATGGTTTCAGATCTATATCCTAGTTATGCCGCTTTAGATGAAGAATATGTGAGCATATTCAAAGTTTATGAAAATGTTCATGGTGAAAAGAAAACCAAAGCAATGATGGAAAAATGGAGAAATGCCGTTGATGGGTCTTGGTCTTACATTTGGGAATATAATACAGAATTATCTAACTAATCTTTATGACTATTTTTTAATTAGCTCAAGCCGGATAAAGATGAATAGTCTTGTCCGGCTTTTTTTGATGTTCACTATCTAGGAAAACCAAGCATCACTAATTACTCCGAGTTCTGCATTTAAAACTTAAATAATATTATTAATAAGTTTCACTTCAAATAAAATGACAACACTAAAATTAAACAGCAATTAAAACCCTAAAATCATGAAAAATTATCTGTTACTTTTACTATCTGTACTGCTCTTAACGAGTTGTAGCGACAAACGCTACACCCAACAATCGCCTGAAATAGAAACTTATAAAAAGGTGATTGAGGCCTATGCAAACCAGGATTGGGAAAACTTTGCCACCCATTATGCCGATACGGTAAAGATTTATAACAATGCTACCAAAGACAAGGGCCAAACGCTTGCTGAGCTCATCGCTAACAACAAAGAAGATGCATCCATGTTCTCCTCTTGGTCTTATGCAGATGAGGGCATGGACTACGAAATGGTCACTACCGATAAAGGTCAAACCTGGGTCAACTTTTGGGGCTTATGGCAGGGTGTGCATAAAGCCGATGGCAAGACCTACGATATTCCATCACATATTACCGCACGATTTATTGACGGGAAAATAGTCGCTGAGCATGGCTATTGGGATATTTCTGAACTCATTACGAACCCCTACAACGTCGAAGTGATTAACAGTCTCTATGAATATTTTGGTAAAGGAGAAATTCCTAAAGTCCTTGAACTCATGGACTCTGAGATCGTGTGGAATGAAGCCGAAGGCAACGCCTATGCCGACGGGAATCCCTACATCGGGCCGGAAGCGGTTTTGAATGGGGTGTTTGCAAGAGTTGGTGCAGAGCATGAGTATTTTAAAGTGACGGATGTCAAACTGCACAACATGCTTGAGAACAAAGTTTTAGCTACTCTTCGTTATGATGCAAAATACAAAAACGGGGGTGCCTACAATGTTCAGGTCGCTCATCTGTGGACATTAGAAAATGGAAAGATCACGGCATTTCAACAATACGTGGATACCAAAAGTATGAATGATGCGCTTTAATATTTCGTTTTAAATGCATAAAAAATTAATCAAATGAAATCAAAACTTATTTTAGGACTTACACTATTAACGCTTTGCTGGGCTTGTCAGCAAAAGCAAGTAACTCCAGAAAAAGAAAATCAGGAATACGCCCAGTTATCTGGTACCATAAAAAATTACAATGGTGCTGTTTTAGAAATTAAGGATTACATGGGACGATCAGGTTGGAAAACCGAAATTGAAGTTAATGAAGGCCGTTTTTCGAAAACATTATCAGTAGATATGCCTATGATTACCATGTTAACTTTTAGCATGAATGGCAGGACCATTTATGTACAGCCGGGAGAAACGCTGGAAATAAGTTTTGACACCAAGGCTATAGATAGCACTTTTAGTTATGCGGGAAGTTTGGCCAAAGAGAATGCCATTTTAGATTCCATCCATGCCGAACGAAAAAAGATTGATTATAAATATGTTTATGGTGAATCTTTAGAAAATGCCGCTCACTATTTAGATTCAGCAACCAAAGCACATAACAGCTACCTGACGCATCTCACCAAAAATAAGACGCTACAACCAAAATTTAAAGCGTACGCCAAAGCTTCTATCGACTACAATAGCGCCATGTACAAATTATTTATAGCCTCCAGAAAAGACAAACATCCGGATGATTATTTTGATTTTATTGATGATATAGACATAGAAAATAATGATTACCTCGGTGTCCTCGACTATCGTGTTTTTTTAAATGAATATATCACAATGAAGGCTCAGGATAGGTTAAGCCAATTGGATTCTATTCAGCAAGACACATCTGAAGCACTTTTTGAAGAACGTTTAAAAGTCATTGAAGGTCTTAAAAATGAAGACGTCAAAAACTTTGCGCTATTTAATACTATGAACATGAGGTTAAAAGAAAGGGGTATTTCGGGTTTTAGTGACTATTACGAGTATTTTAAAAAGAACAATAAAGATCCATATTATGCAAAACAGCTTGAGCTGGTTTATGAAGAAAAACAGCGTTTAGCACCAGGACAACCGGCTCCGGACTTTAAGCTCGAAGATATTGACGGTAAAATGGTGTCTTTGAGCGACTTTAAAGGTAAATATGTA
>CAYMXD010000309.1:3247-3685 GCA_964394095.1 uncultured Mesohalobacter sp.
ATACCGGCTGTCCGTATTGCATAAAAGAAACAGATGCCTATGTGGAACTTTATGCCGACTATGCCGACAAGGACATCGCATTTGTTAGCGTATCTGCAGATCTTGATAAAAGTAAATGGAAGAATTATGTTATGGACAATAAAAATGCAGGCGTAAGTCTCATCACTAAAAATTTTTGGGATTCAGAAGTATTTCAAAACTATCAAATTAGTAGTTCGCCTACCTATGTTCTTGTTGATAAAGAAGGGAATATCATAGACTCTAAAGCCCCATACCCTTCGTCATCTGAAATCAGGGAAATATTTGATCAACTTTTTAAAATTTAGCCAAATAAAAGAATTTATAAGATGGAAAAATCAACAAACAACTCAGAAAAACCGGAATACTTTCTGCTCCGCCCGGAAATTGAAAAGGCCTACGGCTATTCACACGCTGTCA
>CAYMXD010000310.1:0-3658 GCA_964394095.1 uncultured Mesohalobacter sp.
CAATTTGCTTTTTGTCTTTTCTGAAAATGTAAAATAGACTAGTTTGTTTTGAAATTGTTAACTTACTAACAGCGATTTTTAAGGATAGTCTACCTTGTAGTATATCTTTTGATAATAGAGATAGTTTATGCTCCACTAAATCCATAAACTTTTCTACTTCCTTAAGATTCCATTTGTAGTTGATAAAATCTAATTCCTCTTCATAAGATACCTTAGCCAAGTCTGTCCAGTAAATGGAATATATTTCACTTTTTGGCATTATATTTACCTCTTAGTTCTTTGACTACCTGTTCATGTGAAATGATTTGCTGGTCTTCAGATTGCTTTGTGCTTAATACTAGTAATTCCCGAACCTTAGAAGGGAGACTATCAAAAAAATCGTCTGACTTATTATTTTGATAGCTATCATATAACTGATCTACAAGTACTAAAAAATCTTCATCAACTTTAGAAATTGATTTTTGCCATTTTGCTCTTAATTTTGTAGTGTCCATAATCTGTGTGTTTCAGTTCAAATATAATAAATTAGTTGTTTATTCAATTTTATGGTCTCTTGAAAAACGCTGTGTTCACAAACTATTTTTCAATAAGACTTTGCGCCTTTAACGTAAAACATTGTGTGCCTTTGCGGTTAGACTAAAATTTTACAATCAATAATTTTAAAATACTAAAATGATTAATTAATAACCGCCACGAGTGCTAAGAAACTGCTAATTTTGCAAAGTAGTATCCGATAAGGTCTGTTGCGCTTTTTAATTTGATGGATTATCAATTCTGCATAGGAATGCCGTCATCCCAACGAAATCCGATGCCTCCTCTTTTCCAAACCCCGCTTCCAAAAGGATTAGGGCCATTAAGGTCAAAAAATTGAGGTAAATCAAAGTGGGGAGCAAAACTCTGCATGCCTCTAACCGTACTGCGATGCAAAATACGCAAGCCCTGTTGTTCTTTTGGCATGTGTGCAGTTTTTGAAGCCCGATGAGCAACAGCCAGATTATCGATAAACACACAATCATTTTCCTGATACTCAAAAGTCATGGCATAGCCCTTTTCCAAACCTTGATTGAGAATAGCGTTATACTGATGGCATAATTTCTTCAATTCATTGGCTTCCAGCAGCCTAAATCCTTCTTGTTCGGGTAACTTTTCAATAACCGCTCCTGTCATTCCCAGGTGCAACCAAATGGATTGTCGCCCTGAAATGAGATGCTTATGGACTAAGGGATGTACAACACCGGAGCTGGAATTGACGGAAGATAGCCTGCTCCAATACGATTGCAATTCATCGGGTAAGGCATCGTAAGCGGCGCCCTGATGAGCAAACTCTGTCCCCCCGCCTTTATCGGCTGGACGAATGATATGATAACCGGAGTGTGAAAAGGTATCTGCCACAAAACTGCCATCATTATGCCACTGAGGCCCAACGCCGGTTATACCACGACTAGGATCATTGGATAAGCGAAAAATATGCCGGTTTCCTTTAGGTGTTGCAGGATGAACGCCATGTGTGCTGAGCAGTTCTTTGCCACCCCACCAACAGCTTACGCGTAAAAAATCCTCTTCACTGATCTGTTTTTCGTTTTTAAAAACAAGAAAACCGCGGT
This sequence comes from uncultured Mesohalobacter sp., assembly GCA_964394095.1. GTDB lineage: Bacteria > Bacteroidota > Bacteroidia > Flavobacteriales > Flavobacteriaceae > Psychroflexus. The sequence continues at coordinate 1,605 of CAYMXD010000310.1, forward strand.
TTGCCATTTCCATTTCAAGGGCATTGATGACGTCCTCAGGCGGTGAGTCTTTAGCAGATAAATCTATTCCAGATACGCTCGCACCGAGTGGTGATAGCGCCGTAATTCTTCCGCCGTAATTTTCGATTAAGGCTTTATTCTTCGGATTGATTGTTGGTATAAGTGACATTTTTGAGTTGATTTTATACCTATAAAATAATTAAAAATTTAGTTTTAGATAAATTTTTAGCAAAGAATTAATGATCACTGTTTAGAAATCTTGATACATCCTAAAACAATATATTAAATCTCTTTACCTCTATTAACTCAATTGATGTTTACCTTTTTAAGGTTTAAATTTAATTTTGTAATGTTAAAAATTATCTTTTTCATATTAAAAAAATATACCCAGTATAGGTTACTAATTTTATTTTGTATTGAACTTGCAGTAAGATTTTTTTATAGCTGTAAAACCAATAAAATTAATAAAGGCAAACCCAAAATAAAAAAAACAATTTTAGATTCTTTATATGCATAGAATAGGTTGATACAAGCGAGGCTTATCCATTTAACACATCATCATTCTCACAGGTTGCTAATGCTTTTAAGAAATAATACAGGACACTACGCCATCAAGATAGATGCATTTGGTGATGGCTATTTTATATCAATTAAAAATGATTCGTTTAAGGCTGATTTACCTTGTTTAGTGAAAAGCGCTTAAATGCTGGTGATTATGGCGGTAGAGATCTTAGCATACAGTTTGATGAGCCAGTTGAGGATTTATTTAAGCAAATAGACTTCAAAAAAAGATAAACTAACATTAGAATTTAGCGCTAAACAAGTAGTTTCTGATAATGATAAACACAAAGTCACGATCGAAATTTTTCCAAATAAAAATGTATCTGTCAACATCATGCCGGTATATCGAACATTTATAAAATATGATGAACATTTAGATGATGTAGATATTAAGAAATAGAGCAGAACAATGTCTAATTAAGCCTCTTAATATTATAATTTTCAAACCGCCTGAGCATTTTAACATTCAAAACAGACTTTAGGCTTATGGCAGACATCGGCTATATCTGAGGTAATCTTTTAAAGCAAAAAGTGTTCATCTACCATTGCGGTATTATTATGGGTTTATTGATATTTTGGTCGATGAGATCAGTACCGTATATAATCGCTCCAATTATTTAGCTCTATATTTAAGTTTTCATTCCTGACTATAAAATCAAACCATATTCAGAATGATTTTACCTATAAACCTTAATAATTTTAGAAAAAGAACTCGAATTTATAAGCGCAAGTATAGAAATATATTACTTTAGTGATTTTTAAATTTTAAATCTTTACCAATTAAAATAATCAAATGGCATCTCTAAGTAGAAAAATAATAACCCTATTTTGCGTAGTAGCTTTCATTTTGCAAAGTTGTTCTGGTACCAAAGTCCTAAGCGCATGGAAAGCTGAAGAAAATATCGTTAATAAGTTTAAGGAAAATAAGGTTTTGGTTATAGCCCGAACTTCAAACAACCAAGCCAGAATAGAGTTTGAAAGCGCTATCACACAAGAATTAAAGTCACGTGGTATAAGTGCAACGCCCAGTTTTTCTAAAGCGCCCAAAATTTACCCTAAAAAGGAAATTACAGAAGAACGAGTCGCCTTTATAAAAGAATTGTTAGGTTACGAGGGTTTTGATGCTATTGTACTCACCGTAATTAAAGACAAAGCACAATCTATACATACTTCCTCTAGTGGTATTTTTGTGGGCGATTCATACAATAACTTCTATCCGGGCTATTACGGTACGTTTTACGATTATTATGCTTATCCTTATGCATACGGTTCTTACTATGATTCCTTTGGAGGTTACATCCCAACCTCCAGCTCTACTTACGTCGTTACAGATTATGTTTTAGAAACTGTAGCCTATAACTTAAATGAAGAAAAAAATGATCAATTGGTTGCAGTAGTTACCACTGAATTGAATGACCCTAAAAACTCTCACAAAGCCGCAGGAAAATATGTAGAAAAAGTCATGAATAGTTTAGAAAAGAGGAAATAATGTG
>CAYMXD010000311.1:0-3631 GCA_964394095.1 uncultured Mesohalobacter sp.
AATAAAAGGCATAAACGGATGGAGTATCTTTAAATTGTCTTCAAAAAGTTGAATACAGGCTGCTTTCGTTTTAGCATCTATAGGTTGCTGATAAGCAGGCTTTAAGGTTTCTAATAACCACGAACAGAAATCGTTCCACACCAGTTTATAACAATTCATCAGTACATCAGAAATACGATATTTACTGTAATGGTCTTCTATTTCATGTAAATTTTGCTGAAATTTATTTTCGTACCATTCTATTCCTATCTGGGCATATTCCGGCTGTTCTAGACTTTCATCGACTTCCCAGGATTCTATAAGACGATAGGCGTTCCAAATCTTATTGGCAAAGGACTTGCCTTGTTGACAAAGCGCTTCGTCAAATAGTAAGTCGTTTCCTGCGGCACTACTCAACAACAAGCCTACTCTTACCCCATCGGCACCAAATTCATCTATAAGACCTATGGCATCGGGTGAATTCCCCAGAGATTTTGACATTTTTCGTCGCTGTTTATCTCTTACGAGCCCGGTTAAGTAAACACTATCAAATGGCTTTTGGTCTGCAAATTCATAGCCGGCCATAATCATACGAGCTACCCAGAAAAATAATATATCCGGCCCCGTAACCAAATCTTTGGTAGGGTAATAGTATTTAAATTCTTCATTATCCGGATGTCTTATACCGTCAAAAACCGACATGGGCCAAAGCCATGACGAAAACCAGGTATCTAAACTGTCTTCGTCTTGAACCAAATCGGTCGTTGTAATATTCTCATCTTCAAACTTAGATTTGGCTAATTTTACAGCCTCTTCAATAGTTTTAGCTACAACAAATTTGTTGTGATCAGATTTTAAATAATACACAGGGATCTGATGTCCCCACCACAACTGTCTCGAGATATTCCAATCTCTCACGTTTTCTAACCAGTGTTTATACGTGTTTTTAAACTTTGAGGGAAATAGTTTAACGGTTTCATCTTTCATAACCGCCTCTAAAGCAGGTTCTGCTAAATCTTTCATTTTCAAAAACCATTGTTCGGAAAGTTTAGGTTCTATGACGGCTTTTGTGCGTTCTGAAAGTCCTACTTTATTGGTATAATTTTCAGTTTTTAACAAAAATCCTTCATCCTTTAGTCGTTTGGAAAAGGCTTTTCTAGCTTCAAACCTGTCCAAGCTTTCATAATCAAGTCCATGAGCATTTAGAGTCGCATCGTCATTAAATATATCAATGATTTCTAAATTGTGTCTTTCACCTATAGCTTTATCATTTTCATCGTGTGCAGGAGTAATCTTTAGGCAACCTGTACCAAATTCCATATCAACATAATCATCAAAAATGATGGGTATTTCTCGATTAACGACTGGAACGATAGCCTTTTTACCTTTAAGGTGAGAAAAGCGTTCATCATTCGGATTGACACAAATTGCAGTATCTCCAAAAATGGTTTCAGGTCTTGTGGTAGCAATTTCAACACATTCATCAGAGTCTGCTATGGGATATTTTACGTAAAATAATAGCCCCTGTTTTTCTTCATAAACGACTTCTTCATCAGATAAAGTCGTCTTGGCTTCGGGATCCCAATTCACCATACGATAGCCTTTATAGATCAAATCTTTACGATATAAATCTATAAAAACCTGAATAACAGATTCATACATATCCTCATCCATAGTAAATTTTAGTCGATCCCAATCGCATGATGCACCAAGTCGCTTTAACTGAGATAAAATTTTACCGCCATAGTCATGGGTCCAGTCCCAGGCGTGTTTTAAAAATTCATCACGGGTCAAATCTGACTTTTTAATGCCTTCAGATTTTAATTTTGCAACGACTTTGGCTTCGGTCGCTATAGAAGCGTGGTCAGTTCCTGGAACCCAACAGGCATTGTAACCTTTAAGTCTAGCTCGTCTTATCAAGACATCTTGGATGGTATTATTAAGCATATGCCCCATATGCAGTACACCAGTAACATTGGGAGGTGGAATTACAATGGTGTACGAAGGTTTATCATTGATTTCTGAATGGAAAAATTTATGCTTATTCCAGTATTTATACCACTTCTCTTCTACCGATTGAGGTGTGTAAGACGACGCAATTGCCATAATTATCAAATTTAAGTTGCAAAAATACAGATTAGCATCAAAATTGAATAACTAAAATCTTACTATTCCATATTATTCTGAAATAATAAACTTAAATACTACAATACACCTCATATTCTAGAAGTCTTGTTCTAAAAACCGACTCTTTAACGTGAGTGATTTTTCATACAACCTTCCACCACGTCTAATTTCAAAATTTATGACTCTCCCTTCTTCAGAACTAAACATTTTCATAATTTCCTGTAAATCATATTTATAACTTGGTCTGCTGTTTATACTCACAATTTCATCACCTTCAACAAATCCGGCCTCAAAAGCAGATGAATTTAGCCTTACAGCACCTACTCTTAAAATAGGTCTTTTATCAAGGAAAAACTCAGGTTGAGTAGCAATTTTATTATATCCTGCAGAATTATCAGTCTGTGCTTTTGCACGGCTAAAGACATTAGTATAACGTGTAATGATTTGATATCCATCGTACCTTAAGATAAGGCCACTCATATCGTAATTGAATTTGTCTGAAAAATCATTATTCTTTTTAAAATAGACTTTATTACTAGCATAGTCGAAAACCCAGTGGAAGCGTCGCATAATTTCTGAGCCTATAACACCGCTCTTTGAGGTGAATCCTAAACCAGAATAGGCTAAAGTATCTGGATAGGCAATTTTAGGCGATTTTAATTGTTATGAACCTAAATTGAAAGCATTGGCTTTAGAACGCTTTCCTCTAATGATATCGGCAAAACCATACCCGAGGATATCATCAAAGTTTTTCTCCGGTATCTTTGTATCCGGTTGAGGCTTTACCCAAATAGCATCACCAGAACCTGTATCCAACAAAAAAACAAAACTCCTGGTTTTTCCTTTTTGTTTCAGTTGGGTCTTTATGTAGGGTTTCTGTTTGTAGAGCCTCAAGTCTTTATTCTCATAAGATCTAAGAGATTTACTAAAATATTCAGGATTATATATTTTTATAAAATCTCTTTTGTAGTTAAGCCTTACAACTACATCTTTAAAAAAATTATAGCCTATAATTCCTTGTACCTGGTAACCTATCTTATCTGAAATATTAAAATCCCTATCAAATATAGCATAAACATCATGTGAAGTATCTTTCAGTTTTCCTATTTCAAGTAGATTATTTTCATTTTTATAGGCATATGTTTGCTTCTTACCGGATACCCCCTTAATCAATATTCTGGTTGAAGTGTTTTTAATTAACTCTTCGTCGCCTTCCAAACCAAATAGCACTGTTTTATCAACTCCGGTATCCAACAAAAAGTTCATTGGACGATTGTTGAGTTTTACTTTAAGAATTACAAGGTTGTTATAATTCACAAACCCAATCTTATAACTTTTTTTATGAGGTTTATGAAATTGAAATCCCTGAATATCCTGTGACAGGCAAGTAAAACTGAACCCGAAAAATAAAGCTAAAGCGAGATAAAATAATCTTATCATGTTAGAAATATACGAACTTTTAAGGCGATAACATATTAATCAAAAATTAAACTAAATTCAATATAATGCAAAGACAAACACAAAC
>CAYMXD010000312.1:0-3250 GCA_964394095.1 uncultured Mesohalobacter sp.
AGAACTCGTTTTATAATTTGATTTTGATTTAGGTTTAGAGTCGAATAACTGCTGGAAACCTTCTATCAAGTTTTCAATCCATTGGCCTATATCATTACCTTTATCCAGTTGTTTGGTGTAGAAATACCCTATGAAAGCTCCACCTAGATGAGCCAAGTGCCCGCCGGGATTACCAAAAGGCATTTGTACAATATCCATTATTACAAAGAAGGCAGCAATCCACCACAGTTTAAGGTTACCAAGCAAAAATAATCTGACTGTACTATCAGGTACTTTTGTAGCAATACCAATAAATACCGCCATCACTGCAGCAGATGCCCCAATGAGATAAGACTGACCTACACCTGCAAATGCGGGAAACAAATTATAACTTAAAGCATAGATAAGTGCACCAAATATTGCTCCAAAGATATAATAGTTTAAAAGTCTTTTCCCGGAATAATAAGTCATAAATATTCGGCCACCAAAATGTAAAATAATCATATTAAACAATATATGTAAAAATCCGGCATGCAGAAACGAATAAGTTACAATAGACCAGGGCTGAAGTACAAAATCCATGAAATCTTTAGGAAAGACCAAATAATCAACAAAGTAATTTGTGCTGATGTTCATTAAGAAAAACACAGCTCTAAAAACATAGGTTAAAATAAACATGAGGACATTAAGGCCAATTAACTTCTCTAGTGTGTTGGCTGTTCTGTATCTGTATAGTAATTGTTCTTTCGTAGTCATATCAATTCCATCGGTTTTGATTCAATTGATTCTTTTTCCATACCCACATGGTTATAAAACCAATAACGGCTCCACCAATATGTGCCCAATAGGCGGTATTAGATGGCCCTGCTATATTACTTCCGGTTACAGCAGAATACACATTCAATAGGAAATACCCCCCTATAAGATACTTAGCCTTTATAGGGATAGGGATGAAAATAATGTACAATGGCATATTAGGATAAACAACAGCAAAGGCAGCAAGAACACCAAATATTGCACCGGATGCACCAACCATAGGTGTAGAGTAATTTTGGATAAGTTGTTTACTTATATCTTTAGGTATCCCAAAAGTCTGGTATTGACCGCTTTGCATAACAGAATCTAAAACCGATTGTATTTGAGAGGGTGTAATCCCGGCATCTATATAATATTGATAAGCATCCTGAAAACCAATATATGAAAACAAAATCTGTAAGCCAGCGGCTCCAAAGCCTGCTGAAAAATATAAAAATAAAAAACGCTGTTGACCGAGATACATTTCCAAAACACTTCCAAAGATAAATAAGGCAAACATATTGAATAAAATATGTGTCAACCCGCCATGCATAAACATATGGGTTACTAATTGCCAAAATTGAAAGTTAGGATGTTCTGGATACCATAACGCAAAGAGTTTGTAAGCATAATCACCAAGAAATTGTGAACCTATAAAGAACATCACATTGGCTATCAGCAGTGTTTTTACCGTATCGGTTAGTCTGTTGCTCATGTATTGAATAATTTATCTATACTTACATCATCTAATTTTACAAATATAGGTTGATTTGACGGGGAATATGAGGGTTCTTTACAAGAAAATAACGCATTTATAACATCTTGTTGTTCTTCAGTTTTAAGTGCTTTGCCATTGGGAATAGCCATATTTTTAGCCATAATCATAGATAACCTGTTGTTTCTATCGAAGCCGGAATCTGGTATGCCTGCTTCAAAATCGGCTATTAACTCATCTATTACATCATAAATTTGAGACTCGATAAGCATACCGGGTATGCCGTTAATTAAAACGACATCATTTTCAGATTTTGAAAAATCAAACATGAAACCAGTCATTTCTAAGGAAGCTTGCAAGGATCTCAATAGCCTTAACTGATCTTGAGTAAGCTCTAAACTCAATGGGAACATCAATTGCTGAGCTAAAAATTGCTCGTATAGGATTCTTTGGTGAGCTCTGTTTTGATTAATTATGACTAGACCTGAAGTTGAAGCAGAAACGATATATTTTTTTAAGAGTTGAAATGTACTTAGGTCTTGGCCTGTATCTTCAAACATTTCAACAGCCTGTAACTGGCTTTCGAACTCAATCCCTGTTTCTGTATTCTCTAAGTCCTCATCCAGTCCTGAATACATTTTCTGCCAAGCTTCTTTGTCCTGTGGTTGACCTGTGGATGGTGTTGAGCCAAAATTAGTATGCTCTTTGAAAGGATTAAAATTTCTATCGACTTCAACTTTAGGCATTTTGGCTGTAGATTTCTGAACTGTATAATCTGGATCCATACTCTTATCCCTATCAAAATCTAAAACCGGTGCGATATTAAACTGTCCTAAACTGTGCTTTACAGCGCTTCTTAAAATAGAATATATGCTGTATTCATCTTCAAACTTAATCTCAGTTTTTGTAGGATGAATATTAATATCTATACTTTTTGGATCTAGTGTAAAATATATAAAGTACGAGGGATGCGTTTTCGGTTTCAATAAGCCTTCGAAGGCTTGAGTAACAGCATGATGAAGATAAGAGATTTTAATAAACCTGTCATTAACAAAAAAGAATTGCTCGCCTCGGGTGCGTTTGGCAAAAGAGGGTTTAGTGACAAATCCATTCACCTTAAGCAAATCTGTCTCCTCTCTTAGGGGAACTAAATTTTCGTCAATTTTCTTACCCATCACTCCTACTATTCGCTGTCTGAGTTTTGCAGCTGGTAAACGAAATAATTCACTGCCGTTGTGAAGCATTTTAAGTCCTACATTCGGGTGTGCAAGAGCTACCCGCTCAAATTCATCGATGATATGACGTTGTTCTACCTGATTGGATTTTAAAAAATTACGTCGTGCCGGAATATTGTAAAACAAGTTTTTAACGGCTATCGCAGTACCCTGAGGCTGAACACAGGGATCTTGAGATTTTACTAAACTTCCTTCAATTTTAATTTGAGTTCCGGTATCATCTTCAGCCCTTTTCGTCTTGAGTTCAACATGACTTACGGCGGCAATTGAAGCTAAAGCTTCACCTCTAAACCCTTTGGTGTGTAGATTAAATAAATCTTCGGCCGAACTTATTTTTGAAGTCGCATGCCGTTCAAAAGCCATTCGGGCGTCGGTAGTTGTCATGCCTTTGCCGTTATCAACCACCTGAATTAGAGTTTTACCTGAGTCTTTTATAATCAGGCTTATATTCGTTGAACCGGCATCTATAGCGTTTTCTAATAATTCTTTAACTAATAAAATAGCTACTGTAGACTTCCCAGTTCCT
>CAYMXD010000312.1:3260-3618 GCA_964394095.1 uncultured Mesohalobacter sp.
TTTAACTACCGAAGCAGGTCTTTGTACAACTTCACCGGCTGCTATTTGATTGGCAACGTGATCGGGAAGTAATTTTATGCTGTCGTTCATGGATTTTGTGTAAAAATAGATAGGTCAAAATCTATAAGCCACAAAAATAAAAATATAAGAATTGCTGCAATGAGCATAACCCGCTTATTTAAACTGCGATTTCCTCTATTTCTACTGTCTTCTCTTGCTTTTGCCCAATGAGAACCAAAATCAATACTATTTGGCGTCTCCTTGAACTTATTAAAGCGTGAATCAAAATCATATATATTACCTTCTTCTTTTCCCTTATAATAACGAGGGGTGTAATTATAACGGGTGTTTTTTCTTA
>CAYMXD010000313.1:0-3615 GCA_964394095.1 uncultured Mesohalobacter sp.
TTTTACTTTGTTATTCCTTAAAGAGCGTTGCTTGCTTCTTTAATTTCTCATTCTTAGCTGGGTAGCACTAGCATCGTAAATTCAAGACTATATTTAAAGAAGGTTTACAGATCTGGCAATAGCTTCTATTTCAAAAACATTGTTGCGCTTTTCTGCTGTAGGTTTATAAACGATACCCTCTACAATAATAAATCTGTTATTTTCTAAATCCTTAATTGCATAATTTATAAACGGTCCGCCCATAAAAGCATTTTTTACAACCCATGTCCCTTTGGTTTCATAAGCGAATTTTCCGTCAACTTTAGTTTCATATAAATAAGGCATATAAGCTTCTTCAGTAATCATAAATGTGCCTTCTCTTGGGCCGGGAACATGAGCTTTACCTATAGAATCACGAACTTTTACAATATTGGTCACAACTGAATTATCGTTTTCAATGGTAGATATTGGAACCTCATAAATAAAGATTTCCATACTACCTTTTTTGATATCTTTGCGTAACCATATAAAATCTTGATCTTCTTTGTTGGCATATCTGTATGCTGTAGGAAACTTCATTGTTATTCCAAATTTATCCTTCAGGGCAGTATCGTCTTCTAAAGACTTGTTCATTCTTCGCCATTTTTCCTCTATTTCGGTATTATTGATATGGTTTAATATTTGGTCTTCGTATTTTTTAAAAACGTCTATTAGCTCATTTTCGTTTCTACCTTCAATAAATATTCCCGTCTGTGGTCTGGCAAAACTATCTTTTACCACTTCAAAACTCTTTTGTTGTCCCAAACTAAATTTAATAAATGTCCTGTTTTTCTTTGCAAAATCTGTAAACGCTTTATTGGGTATATGTTTTAATTTATACAAAGGTTCTCGTTGAGGAAGCCCTTCTGCGTCGTTGGCCAAAACCTGCCTGACTTCCTCTCCCAAATCTGACTCCCAGTATTGGTTATCAGTAACTATATTTACCATATTAAGTAAGCCCGAAGAGTCTGCTATGTTTATTCGCTTTCCATCATCGCAGGATATTAGTATCAAAAAAGCTAAGATTAATAAACGTTTCATAGGTGTTTTTTAAGTAATTATCTTATCTAAAACCATTCCAAAGTGTCTAATATAAGCATAATTATTAATATTTAAATAAACCCACTTAATCTCAATAATCCTTATTCTTTTGAAAATCCTTTTATATTTGCATATATAGTTTTAATTTATGCTTTTAGTTGTAAGTCTAGGTTTCTTACTTTCACTCTCATTGCTTTTTATAAATAAATTTATAAAAGGGAAATATGCTTGGGTTACAGCTGTTATCCCTTTAACTGTCTTTATTTACTTCTTTACCTACATAGATGAGATATCGAGTGGAAAGGTCATAAAGGCTTCCTATAATTGGATTCCTGCTTTTGATGTAAATCTTAACTTCGTTTTAGATGGACTCTCGTTGCTTTTTGTCCTTATGATATCAGGCATAGGAACTTTGGTGTTTTGGTACACTTCATCTTACCTTAAAGGGCATAAGTACTTAGATAGATTTTATGCTTATCTGGGGATATTTATGTCTTCAATGTTAGGATTAGTATTGTCTGATAACTTGATTTCATTATTTTTATTTTGGGAACTTACCAGTATAAGTTCTTTTTTCCTTATAGGCTTTAATAATGAAAATCAAAGCAGCAGAAAGTCTGCTTTATTAGCCCTAGGAATAACTGGTATAGGCGGTTTGTTTCTTCTAGCTGCAGCTGTTGTTCTCGGTCAAATTACAGGCACCTACAATCTATCAGAAATCCTTTTGCTCAGTAATGATGTGGCTATGAGTAGCGGTTATGGGTTTGTTGTGGTTCTTATTTTTTTGGCTGCATTTACAAAATCGGCCCAATTTCCATTTCATTTTTGGCTTCCTGGTGCAATGAAAGCCCCTACTCCGGTATCGACTTACCTTCACTCTGCTACGATGGTAAAAGCAGGTATATATCTTATTTTAAGATTTTCGCCTATTCTTGGCAATACAGATTTATGGCAAGTCAGCTTAATTTCGATAGGAGGCATAACTATGCTTTATTCTGCCATTCAAATGTTATTTAGGGTAGACCTTAAAGCCATCTTGGCTTATTCAACAATTTGTGCGTTGGGAATTATGACATTTCTTACAGGTATTGGCACTTATGAAGCCTTTATTGCAGCCATGGTGTTTATAATTGTGCATGCCCTGTACAAAGCCTCATTATTCTTAATTACCGGAATAATTGACCATGAAACCGGCACAAGAGATATCACTAAGCTTTCAGGTTTGAGGCATGGACTTTTACCCATATTTATTGCAGGTATTGTGGCCGCATTAATTAGCGGAGGAGTCCCACCAACACTTGGCTTTATTGGTAAAGATCTCATATACGAATCAACACTTCACGCGGGATTTAACCCATGGTTGCTCACAGGGATTGCAATTTTAACAAAAATACTCTTATTTTATGGCGGTTTTGTAGTTGGCGTAAAGCCTTTTCTGGGCAAAAAGCAAGAACAATATGCTCAACTTCACATGCCAAGTATCAGGTTATGGTTCCCCCCAGTTTTGATGGTGAGTCTTGGTTTAGTTTTAGGTTTAGCGCCTTTTTTATTGGGAGAAAATATTGTTATTCCGGGAGCAAAAATTTTATCGCAATCTCAAGAGAGTTTTCATCTCAAATTATGGCATGGATTCAATTTAATCCTTGGCTTATCTGCCATTACAATTGCATGTGGTATAATTTTATATTTTGTGCTCAAGCCAAAGCATAGGCTAAAAACTTTTATAGAAAAGTTTGAGTCTCTCTCACCAAAATCTATTACAAAAAATATAGAAGTCATCTTCAAAATATGTTCGAGGTATTGGACAATGCTGTTTCAAAACGGATACTTAAGACATTATGTGGCTACTTATGTCACCTTTATAATTGTGTTATTATCATTTTTGCTGTTTAAAGACCCAGTTCTTAGAATTGACTTTCATTCGCTATCCCAACTTACCATATATGAAATCGTAATTGTTCTTATCATGTTTATGTCCACCTTGTTTACAGTATTTACAAACTCAAGGTTGGCCGCTGTGGCTGCTATGGGAATCATAGGATTTGCGTTTTGCTTATTATATCTTTTTTACAGTGCGCCAGACTTGGCAATGACACAATTTTCTGTAGATACTCTAACGGTGATTTTGTTTGTATTGGTCTTATACAGATTGCCTAAATACCTCAGGTTTTCTAAAAATTATCTTAGGATAGAACACGGTATATTAGCAACTATTTTTGGAGGATTAATTACATTTTTAATTTTAAAAGTTTTAAGTGAACCAAAAAATTCTGAAATAAGTGACTTTTATGCTCAAAATTCCTACGAACTTGCGAAGGGGAAAAACGTCGTTAATGTAATTTTAGTTGACTTTAGAGGTAGTGATACCTTAATTGAGATTACAGTCTTAATTGTAGCGGCTATTGGCGTTTTTGGACTCCTAAAATTAAGATTAAAAGGAAAAGATAAAAAGTAAACTATGAAAACATTAATACTTAAAACTGCTTCTGATATACTGCTGCCTGTATTATTACTGTTTTCAGTATTTATACTGTTCAGGGGACATTATTTACCGGG
>CAYMXD010000314.1:0-3611 GCA_964394095.1 uncultured Mesohalobacter sp.
GAATGTGGGTAAAGGAATAATTCGGTTAGTACACACTACTGAATTTGCCAAGACGGCGGGGAAAGAAAGGGGATACGTCTATTTCCAGGATTTTATACCCGGAATGGATCATGATTTTCGGGTAATTGTGATTGATGGGAAAGCTTTTGCAATCAAACGAATGACTCGTGAGGGAGACTTCAGGGCATCCGGGAGCGGAAGATTATTTTACGAAAAAGAAAATTCTTAATGAAAACCATACTCCATAAATCCGAAGACCGAGGCAAAGCCAATCTGGGTTGGTTAGACTCTAAATTCAGTTTTAGTTTCGCACAATATTTTAATCCAAAAAAAGTAAATTTCGGCTTGCTTCGGGTGCTGAATGATGATATTATTGCGCCGGATAGAGGCTTTGGTACCCATACGCACGATAATATGGAAATCATATCCATCCCTATCTACGGTCAGTTGAAACACGCCGATAATACAGGCCATGAAAGTGTAATATCTGAAAACGAGATCCAAGTGATGAGTGCGGGAACAGGGATTCAACACAGTGAATTTAATCCCAGTTCTGAAGAAGATGCTAATTTTCTTCAGATCTGGATTTTTCCTAATAAGCGGAATGTAGAACCCCGATACGATCAGCAAAACATCCCTTCGGATATTAAGAATGAATTTTATCAAATTCTCTCGCCAAACCCTGATGATACCGGCGTCTGGATTCATCAAAATGCCTGGATGCATTTGTTGGATACCACTGAAGATAGGACTTTAAATTACAGGATTAAAGGCAAAGGCAACGGCGTTTATGTTTTTATGATTAAAGGCGAAGCTAAAATAGGTGATGAACATTTAAACTTAAGAGATGCGCTTGGGGTTTCAGAAACTGAAGCCTTTGGTCTTGAAGTGAAAGCCAATAGCAGAATTCTAACTATTGAAGTCCCCATGCAATAATGCGGGAACCGGTTTGTATATATTGGTTAAAACGCGATCTCAGGCTTGAAGATAATGAAGCCTTGTCAAAAGCCATTCAGGATAAAAATCCTTGTCTTTGTATTTATCTTTTTGAAGATATTATACTCAACAACCCACACTATTCACAGCGGCATTTTGATTTTATCAAACAGTCTTTAGAGGACATCAATCTTCAGCTAAAAGCCTACAATACCAAAGTTTTGGTGGTACATGCTGAAGCGGTTTCCTTCTTTAAGGATTTGTCTGAAAAGCTGGATATCCAATCTGTCTATTCCCATCAGGAAACCGGGTTGTATTGTACTTACCAAAGAGATTTAGCTGTGGCTGAATGCTTTAAAGCTAATTCCATTCCTTGGGCAGAAACCCAAAATAACGGGGTACAACGCGGACGAAAAAATCGTCGTGACTGGCGTAAAGACTGGGAAAAATACATGAACAAGCCTTGTATTGCTTTTCAAGCCAGGCCAAGTGATTTTTTAAGTGAAACACAAATCCATAAACTCGGACTTAAGGAGCTTTCTCTACAAACTGAAGCCTCCAAAACATTTCAGCCCGGTGGACGACGATATGGATTAAAATATGCCGATTCGTTTTTTAATGAACGCATTTTAAATTACAGTTCACACATCAGCAAACCAGAGTTGAGTCGGGTGTCCTGCAGCCGTTTGTCGCCTTATATTGCCTGGGGCAACCTTAGTGTGAGGGAGATCGCCCAAAGACTTGCCAACATTCGGGTTAACAACCCAAAGTTAAAAGGCAAATCCATCAAAAGACAACTCAATGCTGTAGCTTCCCGTTTCAGTTGGCAAAGCCATTTTATACAAAAATTTGAGCAGGAATGCCGGATGGAGTTTGAGCCCATCAACAAAGCTTATGTGAATTTATTTCCGGTAAATGAAGAATACATCAGCGCCTGGAAAAACGCTGAGACGGGTTATCCGCTCATCGATGCCAGCATGCGTTGTGTGAAAGAAACCGGTTATCTTAACTTTAGAATGCGGGCAAGTCTGGCCTCGTTTTTTTGTCACCATTTATTTCAGGGATTTTGGCACGGGAGTGCGTTTTTGGCGGCACAGTTTCTGGATTTTGAACCCGGTATTCACTATCCGCAATTCAATATGCAGGCGGGCGTGACCGGCATCAACACCATTCGGGTGTACAATCCGGTGTTGAACGCCCAAAAACACGACCCTGATGCGCGATTTATCAAAAAATGGTTGCCGGAATTGAAAGATTTGCCCGCCGATATTGCCCATCAACCTTGGGTGATGACCGATATGGAACAGCAATTCAACAACTTCGTTTTAGGCAAAGATTACCCTAAACCCATTGTGGACATCAAAAAAACAAGACAATACGCTTTGGATACCTTATACGGTTTACGGAAACAAAAACAGTCAAAACAAGAAAGTCAGCGGATATTGGAAACGCATACGTTGCCGAATCGGAAGCTACAGAAATGAGACTTTAATTTAGCTTTGAATGCTAAAAAGATCTCGGCTAATAAGGAGGTAAAGCATTAAGGAGTTAAGCTTTACTAAGCCCAAATTTTCTAAATAAAATACTCAAAAGTTAAGATGAGTGTTTATCACAGAAAAGAATAAAAATTAAAACATCTTAGTTGATGATATTGTTAAGTCAGTGATAACTTATTAACGAAATCCTTATCAAAAGATACTTATCTAAGGTATTCGGGAAAATTAAGGCTTTCCAACCCAAACACCAACGGCATAAAGAAATAGACCAACAAGGTAATCACAATAATGGAAATAATATTCATCAAAAAGCCTTTTTTGGCCATGTCAGACACTTTTAAATAACCCGACCCAAAGACGATGGCATTGGGTGGGGTGGCTACCGGCAACATAAACGCACATGAGGCTGATAAGGTTACCGCGATCATGATGAGAAACGGGTGCATATCAAAGCTTAAAGCCACAGGCGATAGAATGGGCAACAACATGGCGGTTGTGGCCAAATTGGACGTGACTTCGGTTAAAAAATTCACCATGGCCGAAACAATTAATATAAATACAATCACAATAACCCCTTCAAAGACTGTAATCTGTCCGGCAATCCAATTCGCTAAACCGGTTTCTGTAAAGCCTTTGGCCAAAGCCATACCACCACCAAACAAAATAATGATGCCCCAGGGGATTTTAACGGCTTCTTCCCAGGTGAGTAATTTTTTGCCTTTGCCTTGTTTTGATGGAATTAAAAATAATAATATAGCAGCTGCATTGGCAATAATCGTATCATCAAGTGCAGGGATGATTTTTTGCAGCAGACCCCTAAAAATCCAGCCAAACGCGGCAAACATAAAGACCAAACCGACCATTTTTTCTTCATAAGATAACTTACCTAATTTTTTAATCATGTCATTAATTTGGTCTTTACCTCCTGAAAATTTTAAACCTTTCAACTTAAAAGCGAAAACCGTCAGGTACTTCCAGCAAACTATTAATAAAAAGACCGAAATCGGAAACGCAAAGGTCATCCATTCAAAAAACCCAATTTTTATGTCATATATACTTTCAAGAACACCGGCTAAAACTAAATTTGGCGGAGTCCCAATCAAAGTAGCTATGCCTCCAATGGAAGCACTATAAGCAATAGACAGCATTAAAGCTTTAGAGAAATAATTCACTTTCTTA
>CAYMXD010000315.1:0-232 GCA_964394095.1 uncultured Mesohalobacter sp.
AGTATGTTTTGATATAAATGGAATTGTGACTCACAATTTTTTAATGTCCATTAAGGCATTAAGAAGTATTAAAACTTAATTCCTCTAAATCCTTAATGTTGAAAAATAACTTAGCGAGGTTTAGCGGAAAAATATTTAACCGCAAGGGGCGCAATGTTTACCACAAAGTTCACTATGTGATTGCGCTTAAATCGAATGTCTTAATTCCTTAAAGTTGAAGATAACGTAATGA
>CAYMXD010000315.1:242-3603 GCA_964394095.1 uncultured Mesohalobacter sp.
TTTAGCGGAAAAATATTTAACAGCAAGGGGCGCAATGTTTTACGCAAAGTTCGCTAGGCTATGGTTTGCGTACGAGTTGAATGTCTCAATTTCCTTAATTCCTTAATGTTGAAAACAAAGTAGTGAGTTTAGTGGTAAAATAATTAACCGCAAAGGGTGCAATGTTTTACGCAAAGTTCACTAGGCTAAGGTTTGCGTTTAAGTTGAATGTCTTAATTTTCTTAATTCCTTAATGTTGAAAAATTAAAAGTTCACGCTTCCACCCATTCCAAAAACAATTCCTCTAAAGCATAAGCCTGTTTTAATCCGCGTTTTCGATTATACCTGGCAAAGAAATACAAGGCAATCCATAGTATACCAATACCGCCCATGAGATAAATATACAGCGTATAAGATTCATCAAGAATCGATTTGGTATACGCCATGATGGCAAACCCGATAAACAGACCTGCCAAAATAAAATGCATAAACATAAAAAGGGTCCAATAGGAAGAATTTGGGCTGTAAAGCCCTTTGATGAGAAGTTTATCCGATTGGTCCTCGTCCTCTTCAACCATTTCAATGTGCAAATGCGGTGTAAACATCTTTTCTTCCGATTTGGGGTGATAAATCCAAATATGCTCTCCAGATAATTTTATCCTGAACTTGGATTGATATTTAGATTTTATCGTTTTGATGCGTTTTTGCAAATTATCTTTACTGATATCTGTATAATATCTAAATCTGGGCCTGAGGCTTATGGGTTTGTCTATATCCATGTTTAAATAAAATGGGGTTTAGAAATTATTATGAAATATTCAAAATTATACTATTTTTACTGAAAATTGAATAACCATGTCTAATAAAGAAAAATTCATTCAGGAAATTAATTCAGGCAACACATTCAAAGGAGACTACATTACTCTTGGTGCCGCCATGTTAGAAACTGAAACACTTTCAAACACCTATGTGAATGTTCCTCTAAAAACGATGAACAGACATGGCCTAATTGCTGGAGCAACAGGTACAGGAAAGACAAAAACTTTACAAGTTTTGGCAGAAAACCTTTCAGAGAAAGGAGTTCCTGTATTGCTAATGGACATTAAAGGAGATTTGAGTGGTCTGGCTGCAGCGAGTCCAGGTCATCCTAAAATAGATGAACGCCATGCAAAAATAGGATTACCTTTTGAGCCTAAAGCCTTTCCGGTCGAAATTTTAAGCCTCTCTCATCAGGATGGCGTTCGTTTAAGATCCACGATCAGTGAATTTGGCCCTGTCTTAATTTCAAGAATATTAGACGTTACAGAAACTCAGGCCGGTATTATTTCTGTTATTTTTAAATATTGCGATGATAATGAGCTCCCATTACTTGATTTAAAGGATTTTAAAAAAATTCTTCAATACTGTACCGGTGAGGGAAAAGATGAATTTAAAGCCCAATACGGTAGAATTTCAACAGCTTCAACAGGGGCCATTTTAAGAAAAATCATTGAAATCGAACAACAAGGTGGTGACCTTTTCTTTGGCGAAAGGTCTTTTGATATTCACGATCTAATGCGAATAGATGAAGAAGGAAAAGGTTATATAAACATCATTAGATTGACAGATATTCAGGATAAACCGAAGTTATTTTCAACATTTATGCTGAGCTTGCTGGCCGAAATCTATTCCACACTACCAGAACAAGGTGACGCAGACAGGCCGGAGCTGGTATTGTTTATCGATGAGGCACACCTTATTTTTGATAATGCCTCAAAAGCATTGTTTAATCAAATTGAGAGTATTGTCAAACTCATAAGAAGTAAAGGGGTTGGTATTTATTTTGTCACCCAAAATCCTACAGACATTCCTGAGGAGGTACTCGGTCAACTTGGTTTAAAAGTACAACATGCTTTAAGAGCCTTTACGGCTAAAGATAGAAAAGCCATAAAACTCACTGCGCAGAACTATCCCGTTACAGAATATTATGATACAGCAGAAACACTAACATCTCTGGGAATTGGAGAAGCTTTGGTCTCTGCCTTAGATGAAAAGGGAAGACCTACACCTTTAGCAGCTACTATGATGAGAGCACCGATGAGCAGAATGGATATATTATCTCCGCAAGAGTTGAAGGACTTAATTTCTAAGTCTAAATTAGTCAGTAAATACAATGAAGACATAGACCGTGAAAGCGCTTACGAGATACTCAATAAAAAAATAGAACTAGCAGCAAAAGAAGAAACCAAACGAAAAGCGGCTGAAGAGAAAGAAGAAGTAAAACGAAAATCTTCAACGTCCTCTAGTTCTTCCAGAAGCAAAAGACAAAATCCATTAATGAAAGTCATCACTAGTCCAACTGTAATAAGAAGTGTATTAGGGATACTGACCAAGTTGATTAAATAATGCTTAAGCATATTCAAGATTAACCTTCACATATATTATAAGACAAGTATCCGAAAGAATGGAGAAAAGACCGCTTACTTCGACAGGCTCAGCACGAGTCGCTGTAAGAAAAAAGAATAAAGACAAGTTGATTTTCAGTTTTTTAAGGATTAAACCATCCCTTTTATAAAAAATTTTCACTGCAAACTTAATTTTTTAATTTTTATCATTTTTTAAAATAAAGCACAATATAACATGCTTATATATAGAGTCTTATATCTATAGTCTAACAGTGACTTGTGCTGAGCTATACCGAAGTAAACGGTCTATTTTCTAAAAGTTTCGGACGCTTCTGATATTATAAGTAATGAGTGCTTTGATTATAAGTTAATGTATACCTGATACATATACCTGAATTATTAATTTGGCATCGTTATTGTTAATTAAATATTAAAGTCATCCGGTTACTTTCTGAACTTAATTGAGCCAAGGCTCTATAGATATTGTATTATCTCATCTTAAAATTTAATGTTATGCAAATCAAAAAGTATTCCCATAAAAATTTAAACAAAAATAGAATCTTATACTTTCAAATTGGACTTGCTTTAGTTCTTTTCATATCATTCATTTCTATAGAATGGAAAAGTTATGGTAAAACACCTAAGCCCGAAATAGTTGAGGTTGATATAGATTATATAGATGAGCCAATTAGTATTCATCTACCCGTAAAAGACCCCAAACCTATAGAAAAAAGGAAAACAAAGAATTTAAAAAAAGATCCATTTCCTGATAAGAAAAATGACAAACCCGATGAAATTTTTAACAACTTTAAGCCAGAGTCTAAGCCAGACCCGGATCAAATCCTTTCTGATATAGTCCCACCTATTCCTACTCCGATTCCAGATGTACCTTCAGTGAGTGTTGAAGAATTTCCTGTTTTTCCGGGTTGTGAAATTTACAGTGGGAGAGATGACAGAAAAAAATGTATGAGCAAAAAAATCTATAAACTCATCTGAAA
>CAYMXD010000316.1:0-3598 GCA_964394095.1 uncultured Mesohalobacter sp.
TCATTTATTTTTGTCAATCGTACATTTGGCTTGGGAAAAGGAATTCTTAAAGCGGGATCGCCAAGATAAAACACAATTCTACGGCCATTGGTGCCTAATACATTTTTTGTAAGTCTAACAGCCTCACCAACAGAAATTTGGTCTTCTGCGTAGTCAAATAAAAATGGTGCTAATTCCCGATTGAAGCTTACACCATCACTAACCGATATCGACCTTGTTGTGGTTATCATACTTACGGGACCGCCTTCCGGGTTTCTAAATGATAATTCTCCTGCCGATATTCTAAGTGGATTATCAAAGCGTGTAAATTCACAGGTAACGGTCAAAAACACATTATAGCGATTGGGATTTCTCCAGGATTCCACATCGGTTTGAGTTACGATTCTTTCTTGAGCTAACCCATCTTCGCCACCATGTCCAAAATAATTTAAAACGGTGGCGCCAAGTTCTACTTGTTCACTAATCTCTTTATTGACTCTTGGATACCTGTCTCCACCGGCAGAAGTTTGTTGCTGAAAAGCATCAGTGTGTATTTTCTTGACATTGATGTTGGGCTTATTTGCTGAAATTTCATCACCTAAATTGTCTAAATTGACTTGTATAGCAGCATGTTCCCAGCCTACATCTACATCGTCTGAAACTAGAATAAAATTATTTCGCCATTTGTCATAAGACGGTCTGGTCTCATAATCTATGATTTTATCTATGGCTTCTCTGGCTTGTTGTTGTGTATCTACAATTAGCCTTCCTACCGCAAAATCCATTTTGTTTGAAGCATTCATATTCCCTTCAAAGGGATCCATCATGGTGAAAAAATCATCAGACATAAAAGAAGATACTGTGGTTGCAAAACTACTATAGCTCTGAAAAGTAGGAACTATATTGTTATTACCCTGCAGCCTGTTTTTGTAATCTACCGAGGTATCTCCAATCAAGCACAAATATTTCAACTGATTTTCCGGTGATGATGCATTATCATAAACGTATTTCATAAAATTTCTTATTGCCGAAATATCTGGTTTACCCGTCGAAAATTCATTATAAATACTCTCTAAATCGAACACCTTTACATTTAAGTTATTATTATTTCTTCTAAAATTTGCCAGGCGATTGGCATGAGAAATAAAATCCTGTCTAGTGACAATAATATAATCTACATCTTCAAAATTATTTTGAGCATTATTAAAAATAGTTCCTTTAATATTCTGATTCTCAACAACCCTATCCGATTGTAAGAATCTTGGGGTAAAATAATCATTTGGTGAAATGGCAATAAATTTTGTACCATTATTATGAGAAGTAACGATAGAAAAAACAGCTTCAGCATCTGAGTTTTGGTAAGCCGATATATTTGTTAAATCATTTATTTTCCAAACCTGTGAAATATTAGTTGCATTCTCAATATCGTATTGAACAGTTGATGTCGTATTTAAAATATCCAGATTTTTGAATTCAAATTGACTATCATCGGCCCGTAATTCTCTTTTAGCTCTTAACCTGATGTAATCCAAAAAGCCTTTAGCTGCTGGATTTCCATTTTTATTATAAGTCAACTTGATATTGACTTGGTCTGAATTGACGACAGTTTGACTTACTATGCCGTTACCATTTGAAGGTAAGTCACTACCTGTTGCCCCTATTGAAACACTATTAACTTCAGAGCCATTAATGCTTATATTAAAATTACTCGTTGCTCCAGAAATTGCTCCAAATTTGAAATCGTAAATTAAAGGTTCGCTTGTAATTAAGTTTGGGAACTCAAACTCGTACTCTCTTTCGGTTTCAATATCAAATCTATCTCCAAACCATCTTCTGCCTACTAATGACAAGTTGGTATCATCTACTTCATAAAATTGAAAATCATCAAAAGAACTCACCACTTGATTTGGGGTAGTGTTTAAGTTTTGAACTGTTGGAATTCTTTCGGGTATATCATCGTTTATAGTGACATAATAAAACGCCCTGTTGGCATAAGCATGTATATGCGTTTGGCTTTCCTCATTCCATATTTCAGTCGATTCTGCATAGAGTAAAATATAATCACCGGGATTAAAAATGCCGTCACCACCATCAACAACCTGTATAGGGAGTTGTGGCGGGTCATAAAATTCGTTTTCAGCATTTATCAAAGGTAACATTCTCCCTCCATGACTATATATTTTGATTTCGTCTGAAGATATGTTAGCTAAATCTAAACCAAGTTGATTTAGAAACGCATAGGTAATTTTGTGAATCCCAGTCTTCTCAACATAAAACTTAAACCATTCGCCATCTGATAAGACTGAATTTTGAATACCGGTGTTGACAGGGCTTGCTGAACTTTGAGCTGATGAAACATTTTGAGTAGGAGCTAATCTAAAAGAAGTTACACGCTTTACAATGCCGTTTTCTTCCACAAAAGGATTAAAACTAATCGTTAGAATATTTTGGCCTCTTGCTTTAAAAGAATTTACATTAGATTGAAAAGAAGATTGAAAAGAGTTGACATTTTTGAGTTCACTTTGACTCACTTGTTCGTATTGTATATTAACTATCGCGTAATTTTGGGCGTTTAGCCCCTTAAAAGATCTGGAATAGCTTACTTCTTTTTTTTGATTATCGTAATTAAAATACTTTTGATTAAATCCTTTTACAATAATCGATTTATCAAAGTCAGTTGAAACATCGATGCGTTTTGTCCAATTAATTGAAAAGTCTAAATCCTGACCTAATGAAACGAAAATTCCACAAAAAAAGAATAAAATAAATATTTTTAATTTCATGCTCTAATTAGACTTATTCATAATACAAACGCAACTTTGCCAAAAGTAGTATTTAGTAGTGATAAACATTTGAAATTATCAAAATTTTTAAAAGCGTAAAATATTGTTGATAATATCTCGTTAATTCTTATATTGCAACCCATTTTGAATATTTACATATGATAGGTACTAGTAGATTTTTTATTTTTGCATTCCTGTTGTCCTGTGTTGTACTTGTTTCCTGCAACAATTCCAGAGATTACAGCAATACATCAAGAGCAACTGGAATAGACATTACAGGTCGAAAGGGAGGACCAGATTTTACTAAAAAATTTGTTGAAGAAACCCCAGGTCCCGGTTTAATACCCATAAACGGCGGTACTTTTACCATGGGACAGGTAAGAGAGGATGTGATGCACGATTGGAACAATACACCAACACAACAGCATGTTCAGTCTTTTTATATGGACGAAACTGAAGTGACCAACAATATGTATCTTCAGTACTTGTATTGGGTCAAAAAGAATTTCCCACCATCAGATGCTAATTACAGCAATATCTACAAGGGAGCTGTTCCAGACACTTTAGTATGGAGAAATCCACTGGGTTTTAATGAAAGTATGGTAAAAAACTACCTTAGACATCCTTCTTACGCCACATATCCTGTTGTTGGTGTAAATTGGGTTCAGGCCACAGAGTTTAGTGAATGGAGAACCGACAGAGTGAATGAAAGAAGACTTTCTGAAGAGGGGTATACTGAAAGAGATGCATACTTAAGCGATACAGTACCAGCGTTTTCAACAGAAACATATATGGCCGCGCCAAGTAAAGCCTATGGAGGTGATGATGATATATTA
>CAYMXD010000317.1:0-3592 GCA_964394095.1 uncultured Mesohalobacter sp.
AAATTAATTTGTAGCGGGCTTGTAAGACTTATCATCGATTATGATTTTAGCGATAATTTCTTTTAAAATTTCTGAGGTACCGCCGCCGATTGGCCCTAAGCGACTATCGCGTAACATTCTGGCTAATGGATAGTCTTCAATATAACCGTAACCGCCTAAAAGCTGCAAACAATCATAAATCACTTCATCGGCCACTTTTGTAGACTCTAGTTTAGACATGCTGGCTTCTTTAACCACGTATTCGCCTTTGTCTAATCTGGAAGCAACCGCATAATTAAAATGTTTACAAAACTCTACCCGGGTTGACATTTCAGCAATTTTATGTCTTAACGCCTGAAATTCATCAAGCCTTTTGCCAAATGCTTTGCGGTCTTTCATATAACCTAAAGCGTATTCTATGGCGAACTCAGCTCTAGCATGGGCATTAATTCCCATAATAAGCCTTTCTGATGCAAAATGCTGCATGATATAGCTAAAGCCTTTATTCTCTTCACCCATGAGATTTGATGCCGGAACACGCACATTGTCAAAAGCTAACTCAGCAGTATCTGAAGCTCTCCATCCTAATTTGTCTAATTTAGTAGCAGAAATCCCGTCTGATTGAGCTCTGTCTACTAAAAAGATGCTCATGCCTTTAGATTTCAACTCGGGATTTGTTTTGGCAGCAACTATTAAATAATCGGCGTAAACACCGTTAGTAATAAATGTTTTGGAACCATTAATGACGTACTCTTCTCCTTCTTTTACCGCAGTGGTTTTCATGCCGGCCACATCAGACCCTCCAAAAGGTTCTGTAATACACAAACAACCTACTTTCTCTCCTGCTATACTTGCCGATAAGTATTTTTCTTTGAGTTCTTCAGAGCCTTCTGCATTAAGGTGCGTCATAGCTAGATAAGCATGCGCCCACATGGCGGCTGCAAACCCACCGGAATTCACGCTCTGCATTTCTTCAAGGAAAATAAGTGTGTAAAAGAAATCTAAATCCAGTCCACCGTATTTTTCCGGATAAGCCAAACCAAAGTAGCCCATTTCACCCATTTTTGTCCAAACGGAAGGATCTATCTTACCTTCCTTTTCCCATTTGTCGACATGAGGAACAACTTCTTTCTTCAAAAAATCTCTCAGTGCAGAACGAAACATATTGTGGTCTTCAGTAAAATACTGTGTATTCATAATATTGGAATTGAATATTTCTTAATTTTTTTAACTTAAAATAGGAATTATTTATTGATTGCCAAATATAATTTAATTCTATCAATTTTATGGCTCGGAAATTGTTGTAATTTTGATAATTCTTCAAAGCTTTCTATGCCTTGGTTCACCTTTACAAACTGAAATATTTCCCTTGCCAGTTCATAATCAAAATAAGGAATCTCAGCCAATTCAATCAATGAAGCTGAATTGATATTAATTTTTGGTGGATTGAGATTAGTTTTTACAGTGATTTGAGCCGTGATTCTTTCTATAACATTGGGTTTTAGACCATACACATCTTTCAATTGAATGTCTGAACGAAATTTCCCGATTTTATTTCTGTACCTAATAATTCTTGATGAAAGCACCTCACCTACGCCGTTAATTTTTTGCAAGTCTTGAAGGGTTGCGGCATTTAAGTCTAGTTTCTCTTCAAAACTTAAAGTGGTTTTTATCTTTGGTTTTGAAATTTTTTGCCTTTGCTGCTCTACAACCCAATCCGGGAATTTAAAATAGGTTTTGATGTTATTGAGTAATTCATCAGAAACCTTAGTCACGTTCTGAAAATCTTCAGCAGAATTTATCCATTGCCCTTTAGAGCGATAATCGAGAAGTCTGTCGTGTTCATCTGCTGAAAGTCCTAATCTATAGGCCTTTCCTTCTTTTAAAAAATTGGGATTAAATGGGTATATTTTCGGCGTGTAAGCTTTATTAGATTTAGCTTTCATCAACTTTAAAGAATCAAATTTATTTTGAAGTACAGTATCAACAACGACCTTATCTTTTTGAGAATTGGGCGTTTTAAAATTGTAATATCCTATTGATATTAGAGCCACTGCGATTAAACCAATAAACAAAAAAATCCCGTTCTGTTGTGAATTTGTCAACACTGAACGGGACTTCTTAAGCTTCATGATTAGATTTTATTTTTGTCGAACAAACAACTCACCATTTTTAAGTTTTTTAAAGTACTCTCTTAAATCTTCTCTTACTTCACCAGATAAGATGAGTAATCCTATAATATTAGGGAATGACATCGCCAGGATCATCATATCTGAGAAATCTAGTACTGCACCTAAACTTATAGATGCACCTACTATAACAAAAACAAGAAAGAATACCTTATAGATAAGTTCATTAGTTTTACTTCTTCCAAAAATATAAGACCATGCTCTCATCCCGTAGTAAGACCAGGAAATCATAGTAGAAAATGCAAATAAAAATACAGCAGCTGCAAGCACATAGGGAAACCATGAGACTACACTGCCAAAGGCATCTGTGGTGAGTTGCACACCTGAAAGACCATCAACTTCGTGCATGCCCGTAAAAATCAATACCAAAGCTGTTAGCGTACAAACTACAACCGTATCAATAAAAGGCTCGAGTAGTGCAACAAAACCTTCTGATGGCGGGTGATTAGTTTTAGCCGCAGAGTGAGCAATAGCGGCAGAACCCACACCGGCTTCATTAGAAAAGGCCGCACGTTGAAAGCCAACGATTAATACACCAATAAAGCCTCCTTTAAGCGCACTTGCTGAAAAAGCCCCATCAATTATCGCAGAAAATGCCACACCAATATTTTCGATATTTACACCAATCACAATAAAAGCGCCTAAAACATAAATGGCAGCCATAAAGGGAACAACTTTGTCGGTAACTTTAGCAATACTGCTTATTCCTCCTATGATAACAATACCAACAAGAACAGCCAGTAAAACACCAAATATAAAGCCATTACCTTCTAACATTGGTATTTGACCTGCTAATATATTAAAGGACTGATTGGCCTGAAACATGTTACCGCCACCAAAAGACGCTCCGATAGCCAATATGGCAAATACCATAGCCAATACTTTTCCTAAACCTGTTAAATTTCTTTTTTCAAGACCGTAACGCAGGTAATTCATCGGCCCTCCAAATATTCGTCCTTCTTTGTTGATGAAACGGTATTTGACCCCAAGGGTACATTCTACAAATTTTGAGGACATGCCTAACAATCCGGCTAAAATCATCCAAAAAGTTGCCCCGGCACCACCAAGAGAAATGGCAATGGCTACACCGGCAATATTCCCCAAACCAACTGTCGCTGAAACTGCAGTTGTTAAAGCCTGAAAGTGAGTGATTCTACCCGGAGCATCAGGATCGTCGTATTTTCCGCTTGCCAGTTGTAAAGAGTGTTTAAATCCTCGTATGTTGATAAAGCCCATTCTAAAAGTAAAAAAGGCAGCTCCGGCAATCAACCACACCACAATAAATGGAATTCCTTTGGTTTGACTGTCGCCGTTAGGTAAAGTTAAGGCTACAGGATTGTCGTATTTAATTTCTGCAAATACATGAGCGTTACTTTGAATAATATCTTCAGATCTATTGGGATCATAAATAATTTCACCTTCGT
>CAYMXD010000318.1:0-3590 GCA_964394095.1 uncultured Mesohalobacter sp.
TTCTGATAACGGTTTCTTTACGACATTTTTACGCCATTCTAGTTAATCTATTGGTTTTATTTAATTCATAATTGGTATCAACGGTCTGTGATCGAGTAGACAAAGGGAATTGCACCCTAAGCCTCTCACAACTTGTCACGTACTTGATACGGGAGAACCGTGCTTGAAAGCCTCCCCTCACACGGCTCTTGTTATACAAATCTAAGCAATACTTTTTATTTCATTAAAGTTCCAATGATAAAATAAAGTGGGGTATTGCACCTTCACTCTTTTTAACCATTTAAAACATTTCTTGAAATTAGTTTTATATCGCTTATACCTTTTTTCTAGCCCCTAATACTAGTCGCCAGCTTAAAAGTTTAAACACTTTCGTGAGTTCATACATCTTAAATTTACCGTAGTAATGTATCCAACCTCTAATCAAAGGATTGAGATATTGTGCAATTCCTACTATATTTTTAAAGTGTAATTGTCTAATATTTAGTGTCTTTAACTTTTCCGCTATTCGTTTTCTTGAACTAATGTTAGTTCTAAACAATTAGTTTAATTACTTTAAAATTTTACAGTCAAACATTAATTAACAGTTTCCATTTTTACAATCGCTGTCAAGCTTAATTGATTTTTACTTTAAAAGAAAATAATTGATAAGCAAGTTTCAGTTACAATAAAATTATTTCTTAGCCTTTTTTAATAGTTACTATTAGTTTTTAATCAATTTTTGGGTGTGAGACGATTCTTCATTTTGGATTTTCACGAAATATAAACCATTGGATAAGTTGCTTATATCTAAACCATCGTAAGTGAAATTATCAAATGTTAAAACTCGCTCCCCACTAAGATTAAATATCTCTATTTTCTTAACATCATCTAAATTAGTAATATAAAGTCTATTTTTAGCAGGATTGGGGTAAATTTTGAATTCTTTTTCTTTTACCTGATTACTGTTTATACTTAAATTGAAACTAGAAAAATTATATTTGTGTAAAAAACCTCTTGTCCAGCTATATTCTTGAAAGTTTGATATTTGTTTCCCAAATGATCCAGTCAATACCAAATTATCCTGGGAATCTGAAGTGGCTACAGATGAAGCAAATGAGTAAGGTAAATTAAATTGACCTACTTCTTCAGCACTTTGATTTATGACATAAGCGATATCATCATAATAATATTTAATAAAAAAATAGTTGCCTACTTTAACAATTCTTGATGCAGAATTGTATTCATGAGTGACTGTATTTATTAAATTCAAAGCACTATCTAAAATTACTATGTCACTATCGTTCTCTCTAGCATACACTTTATTGTTCCCTGTATAAAAAAGCCTAAATCCTTCGCTTAAAACCGAAGAAATGTATCCTCCGTCTGTTGAAAACTTATGTATTTTCCATTCATCATAATAGGGCTCATGTGTTCTAAAATAAATGCTCCCATTTTCATCAATTTCACCACTATAGGCCAAGTTTGGATCATCAGGGTCAATTACATTTAATGTAATCTCTGATTCTAAATTATTGTTTTTGTATAATCTTAATTTTGGTGTAATATCTTCATAATTATCCTCATCGTAATACATGTAAAGATAACTATCACCTGCTACTGAAATGTGTTGGTTTAAAAATATAAAATCATCAAATTGTTGATAGTATAAAAAACTTCCATTAGTATTGCTAAATGTATAAATTGAAGTATAATCTTGGAATGAATTATTAAAATATTGAGGGTAAGGAGATACAACGTTTACATTATTATTTTGATCTAGAAACATATATTTACTCAAAATTGATGGTACTTGAAATATTATATTACCATCAGAGGATATCTTCACTAATTCTGATGTGGTACTAGCATTGTAAGCAATTAAAGTATTTATGTAAATATCATTATTATCATCTATCACTATACTACTACCATGAGAATTTGTTAAAAAATTATTTAAATTAATAGACCAAAGTAAGTTTAAGGATGGGTCATATTTATAAATTGTTTTTTGTACGGGTGGATTAGACCCACCAATAGAAAAATTTTCAGGACCCAATTTTTCATGAACAAATACAATACTATTATCTAGATTATCAACCATAATTTCTTGAAAGCTTACTCTTGATGTCCCTATACCAGAAAACATATAAGAGTTTAAAACCTGACTACTGTCTATTTTATCAATTTCAATATTTTGTTGGGTCTGAAAGTCAGAGCCAGAATACATGGAAGCATTTGTTGTTTTAGAAATTACAATATTAGATTCATCATTTAACTCATAATCATTAAAATTATAATAATTTCCTTGGTAGTTATTTAAAAGGCTAAAATTGTAATCGTAAAGCTTAAAGTCACCGATAGAATAAACCAAAATTTCATTTTCATAGACCCTTACTCCGTTTATAAAAGTTGAAGAATCGTTGAAATCGTTCACAATAACTCCATTATCATCATATTCTACAACATTTAAGATTTGATTGCCGCTATTTACATTGGGTTTGCTATTGCAAAGTAAAGTCAAATTGTTATTACCATTAAGGTAAATTTCTTTAACTTCTTTATTTAAATCTTCCAGTGATTCTTTAAAGTAAACCAGATTTCCAGAAGAATTTAATTTCAATAATATGTATTTATCAAAATCATCAGATTGGTATGTTAAATAGATATTTGAACTTTGATCTACTAGTAATAAACTTTTAAAAAACTCTCCTGTATCACCAATGTCTATGTATGGATTTAAGTCGTATACTTCTGTCAAGTTAGGCGTTATTTTTGCTATATAGTGTTCGTAAAATGTATTAGATAAATTGGTAATATTATGACGTCTATGTCTAAGATAGAAATCACCATTAAAGTAATAAAACTCCGTATTCAAACCTGTAAAATCATCATTAGGATCAGTAGGAATTATAGTATTTTGAATAAAACTATCAACTAAACTTCCAGAATTATCAAAGCTCAAAAAATTGTTATTGGATGCAGTTGGTGATTCTGGTTTGATATATACTATTTTGAAATTCCCATTACTTTCAAAAAAAACTTTTTGATAAAAAAAATCACTTCCATAGGCGTTTACATAGTCATCTATATTTATAGACCATACTTCATTTCCATTTATATCGTATTTTAAAACATACATAAAGCCATTTGAGTAGGAATTATCTCCTGTACTTCTAACAACAACATATGTGTTATCATTTTGGTCTACAAAAGTGTTTAAGGGTATGTCATATGATAATCCTGTGTCGTAAGAACGCCTCTTTTGCCATATTTCATTCAAATTTGAATCTAATTTGGTAACTAAAATATCTGTAAAAGTTGAATCTCTCTCAGTCGTTGAAATAGATATCACGTTATCATTACTATCAATATGTGTAAAATAAGAAATATCTCTGTTTGTATGCTTATTATTGCCATATGAGGTTTTTAAATCTGGTAGGAGTAAATTTTGTGCATTCAAATAAAAATTTGAAATTAGAATAAATAAAAAAAATAGGTTTCCTTTTGTTTTCATAGTTTGCTTTTTTGATTTTACTTTTAGTCAACCTATTTCAGGAAATTACATTCATCAAATTAGGCACAACGGTCTGTGTATCTTTCAGTGGCGACCA
>CAYMXD010000319.1:0-3572 GCA_964394095.1 uncultured Mesohalobacter sp.
CCCTTTGCGAACATAGCGTCTTCTTGGCGTGCGTTGCGGTAAAATTAAGCTGGTAGGTATTAGTAATGGAGTTGTTAGTAATTTGACCTTCCTTAAATATCGAAACCCAGAATAATAAACCCTGAACTCGGAATTAAATACCAGAACCAAGAGGTTAGAGGTTAGAAGTTAGAAGTTAGAGGTGTTAAACCTTAAACTTGAAACCTTAAACCCCGCTTGAGCGGGATCTTCGCTGCGCTACGACCCGAAACGAGAAGTTAGAAGTGTGTTAGCTGAAAATGGAATATTTAAACATGACATCTCATAACCTCATAACCTCTTAAACTCATATCGCAGATCCCGAGAGGCTTTTGCCGATTCGGGAAACTCATAAACGAATTACGATTTTTGATTTTTGATTTTTGATTTTAGAAGTTAGATATTTGAAGTACAAAGTTAGATACTTGAAACTTTTAAACTCATAAACCTTTAACCTCATAAACTTATAAACTCATAACCTCATAAACCCCTAATCTTTAAACATAAATCCTTACTTTTGAAAAAAATTTAAATAATGAAAATTATTGTTCCTATGGCTGGTCGGGGGTCTCGGCTTAGGCCACATACGCTTACGGTTCCTAAGCCTTTAATTCCTATCGCCGGTAAACCCATTGTACAGCGTTTGGTTGAAGACATCGCCGGTGTCGTCGATGAGCCTATTGATGAAATAGCCTTTGTGATTGGTAAAGATTTTGGAAAGGACATCGAGGAAAAATTACAGAATATCGCCACGGGGCTAAATGCCAAAGCCAGTATCTACGTACAAGACCAGCCTCTGGGCACCGGTCACGCCATCATGAGTGCAGAACCATCCCTGAGTGGTCCGGCAGTAATTGCCTATGCAGACACCTTATTTAAAGCAGATTTTAGCATAGAAAAAGATACCGAAGCCATGATTTGGGTGAAGCAAGTCGACAACCCAAGCGCTTACGGCGTGGTCAATCTGAACGCCAAAGGTCATATTACAGAGCTGGTGGAAAAGGCTGAAAACCCGGTTTCTGATTTGGCTGTTATTGGAATTTATTACTTTAAAAATGTCGCGATTTTAAAAGAACAATTACAGGCCGTATTAGATGAAAACCTCATTAGAGGTGGCGAATACCAAATTAATGACGGCATTGAAAAAATGAAAACTAAAGGTACCATTTTTAAACCCGGAAAAGTTGATGAATGGATGGACTGTGGCAACAAAACTGTAACTGTTGAAACCAACAAGCGCATTTTAGACCATCTGAAAAACAGTGATGAAAAGCTAATTTCAGACCATATTGAAATTCACAATTCTGAAGTCACTGAACCTTGTTTTATTGGAGATGGTGTAAAGCTCATCAATGCTAAAATTGGCCCTCACGTATCGCTGGGAAAGGGAACTGTTGTAAAAGATTCTAAAATTAAAAATAGCCTTGTTCAAGAGAATACTGAAATTAAAAACGCCAGCCTAGACAATGCCATGATTGGAAATTTTGTGAAATATAATGGAGACTACACTAGTGTGAGTCTTGGGGATTATTCAGCTTTAGAATAAATGAAACTTTACTCACAACCCTATGTTTTTCTGGCAATAAGTCTCTTATTGTGTCATTTTGTTTCTGCACAAGTTGAACAAGAGGTAACTGAACAAGATAGCATTGCAAATCTAAATTCAAGTAATTCTTTCGAGCAATCTTTTTTTAAAGCTTTATCTGAACGCGGCATTGAAAACTACGATAAAGCTGTTGAAATTTTGACTGAATTGGAAAAGGAGCATAAGGATGAAGCAGTTGTTTATTTTCAATTAGGATTGAACTATTTTGACTTAGAAAGTTATGATCTGGCTTTGGGAAATTTTGAAATAGCCAATAATTTAAAACCTAAGGATTATCATATCAAAGAAGCCATTTTCAAAGTTTATGAACAGCAAAAACAATACCCTCAGGCCATAGACTATGCTCAAGATTTAGCCCTTAAAAATCCTGAATACCACGAAATATTAGCCAATTTGTATCTCATAACAAATCGATATAAAGAGGCGTTGACTTCTCTGGATAAAGCAGACAAGGCTCAAGGTTTTGATGCTCACAAAGATGAATTAAGAGCAGTGATTTTTAAAGAATACAATACACCTCAGGTTGCCGTTGATTATTATGAAAAAAGAATTGAGCTAGAGCCCTACAATCCGTTGAATAACTATAGATTAATCCGTTTTTTAATTGAGCAAAAAAACTACGATAAAGCCATTTCAGCGACTGAAAACGCATTAAAGAAACACCCCAGATTTTCTAGATTTTACGTACTTCAGACCCAGATTTATACTGAACTCGATCAAATAAATTTGGCTTTAGAAGCCCTTGAAAATGTGGTTACGGATAAATTTTTAGAGGAAAAATTCAAAGTTGAAGCCATTACCTATTTTAAATCCTATGTTGAAACACACCCTGAAGCCGAAGATGATTTTATAAACATTTTAAATATAGCAAGTCAAACCGCTGAAGATAATTCGAGTTTTTTGGATTTGGGTTTGTACTATTTTGAAACAGATAAGGAGAGGTCTCTGGAAAATTTCAAAAAAGCAAAAGCGCAAAACCCACAGGATTTTCAGATTTTAAAGTATATCAGTGTATTACAATTTCAATTAAATCAATATGAAAAAGCCATAATTACTGCAGATAAAGCACTAGAGATTTATCCCACACAGGCCATATTTATGTTAGTAAAAGGCGAGTCTTTGGTGATGCAAACACAATATAATGAAGCTAAATCGGTTTTATTAGAAGCCTTGTCTTATGTGTTTGAAGAAAATGAGACCATGCAAAAACTCTATGAAAGTCTAAGTCGAGCCTATCAGGGCTTAAACGAGACTGATAAAGCAGCAGAGTATCGGGAAAAAGCAAACGCATTACAAGAAAAATTGAATTAAGCTTAATGAAAATCAATCCTTTACCTTTACTTATCTTTTTAGTGTTTCTTTCTTCATGCGGCGGAAGCAAATCTGTGTTAAAAGACAAAAAAATAAAGACAAAATCGCTTAAAGCTATCGTAAAAAACTACGATAAAGCCAGCCCTCAATTTGAAACCATGCGGGGTAGATTAAAAGGTGAGTATATTGATGGCGATGATCAACAAAGTATAAATATCAGTTATAGATTTAAGAAAGATGAAGTCCTTTGGATGAGTGCCAAGTTTGCCGGCTTAATTCAAGTTGCAAAAATGATGGTTACACCAAAAAACATTCAATTTTATGAACGTATAGACCAATCCTATTTTGATGGGGATTTTCAATTTATAAGCTCTGTTTTAGGCTTAGAATTAAATTATGAACAACTCCAAAACCTATTACTTGGCCAAACCATAAAGCCTATTGATGTCAATACATCTGATTTTGAAAGTGTTGACAAATATTTTCAAATTACTACGACTTATAAAAATGGCTTAAAGCAGTCTATTCTTCTAGATGAGAAAACCTTTAAAATCAAACAACAGACTCTAAATATGAATGATCGAGAAATAAAAGTCATTTATAAAACTTATCAAGTTATCAACAATATGTCTTTTCC
>CAYMXD010000320.1:0-3564 GCA_964394095.1 uncultured Mesohalobacter sp.
CCACATCCTGTGCTTGTTTGGATACCTCAGCATCTATTCTTGCCGGACAAATCACATATTCCACTTGATTGGCGGTGGGATGAAATTCCATTTCTACAACAGGATAGGTTATAATTTCACCACTCACCGAGCGTGCTACAATCACGGCCAGTTCATTTTTAAAATTAATTTTTTGCTCCAAAAGACAAGCGGTATCGGGTAAATTTTTGATATCATTTTCAGTTTTTAAAATGCTTACCCCGCGTCCGTCATAACCTCCGGTTCGGCTTTTCCAGACTATGGGTAATTTAACCTTTTGGGCTTTAAAATCTGCTTCAATTTCAGCTTTATTTTTGTAGCATTTAAATGGCGACGTCGGTATTTTATTTTGCTGATAAAATTCTTTCTGAATGCCTTTGTCGCGAATGAGTTTTAAAGTTTTTGAAGAAGGAAATACTTTTTTACCCTGATCTTCAAGCGCTTCTAAGGCTTCAACATTAACGTTTTCAATTTCAATCGTCAGGACATCAACATCTTCAGCAAATGAAATTACGGTGTCGTAATCCATCAAGTCGCCTTGCACAAATTCGTTGCAGGCAATTTTACAAGGCGCTTCCGGACTTGGGTCTAAAACTTTGGTTCGGATATCGTATTTACGAGTCTCATAGAGAAGCATTTTTCCTAATTGTCCGCCGCCAAGAATACCGAGTTTAAAGTTTGAAGAGAAGTAGTTGGGCATGATAAAGTTTAATTAATTATAAATTAAGAGGTACAATATAACATCTCGATACAAATTAGAATTACTTTTTTTCAAAAAATAATTTTAATTCACTCGATGTGAATGCTGACATAATAACATAATTATATCAAGACCTGTAAGAATAGATTTAAAACAGTTTAGGATAATGTTCGGGATTGAATTCGTGCATGATGCCGTAAACTTTTTCAACTATATCCTCTACAGATGGTTTTGAGAAATAATCCCCATCGGTACCGTAAGCGCCTCTATGGGCTTTTGCTGTAAGGGTTTGCGGTTGACTATCCAAATACTGGTAGGCATTTTGTTTTTCAACTATATGCTGCAAAATAAATGCAGACGCCCCACCAGGTACATCTTCGTCTACAATCAAGAGCCGATTTGTTTTTTGAACACTCTTTACAATATCTTGATTTAAATCAAAAGGCAATAAGGATTGTACGTCTATAACTTCTGCATCGATGTCAAGCTCTTGTAATTCTTCTGCAGCCTCTTGCACTAATCTCAATGTTGAGCCATAGGAAACTACAGTGATATCTTTTCCTTCTTTAAGGGTTTCTATTACACCAACTGCTGTTTTAAATTCGCCTAAGTTGTTAGGCATTTTTTCCTTTAATCGATAACCATTTAGGCACTCTACGATTAATGCAGGCTCATCACTTTCTAAAAGAGTATTGTAAAAGCCTGCAGCTTGGGTCATATTTCTGGGCACAAGGACATTTATACCACGAATTAAATTTAGAATACCTCCCATAGGTGAACCTGTATGCCAAATACCTTCCAATCGGTGGCCACGAGTTCTCACTATTAGAGGGGCTTTATGTTTTCCTTTGGAACGGTAATGTATTGTTGCCAAATCATCGCTCATGATTTGAAGGCCATACAGCAAATAATCCAAATATTGAATTTCTGCAATTGGGCGCAAGCCTCTTAAAGCCATCCCTATACCTTGTCCAAGAATAGTAGCTTCGCGAATACCGGTATCGGACACCCTTGTCTCCCCGTACTTTTTTTGAAGCCCTTCAAGGCCTTGGTTAACATCTCCAATGTTTCCAGAATCTTCTCCAAATATTAAGGTTTCAGGTTTATTTTCAAGGATTTTATCGAAGTTGTCTCTTAAAATGATACGTCCATCAACCTCTTTAGCATCATCAGCATAATCAGGTTTTAGGGGTTCGATTTTTGTTGCTTTCCACTGAGATTCACTGTTCAGATGACTGCTGTAATCTGGTTTAATTCGCTTTACGAAATCTTTAATCCATTCTATTAGGTGCTGTTTAGCCGGAAAATCTTCATGCCTCGTATATCTTAATGCTCTTCTGGCTGTTGCTAATACTATACTTTTTAAGGGTTCGTCATTGGATTTTAAAGCGTTTATTAAAGGCTTGATGAATGTGGCATTTTCTGAATGATTTGCTACAGATTCTAAAATGTTTATGAGTGTTTTACTTTCAGATTTTGCCTGTTCACCAAAAGCTTTCCAAGCGGCTTGTTTACCATGACGAACTTGTTTCTTAATATCTTTCTCTAACTGATTTAAATCTTCTTCGGTTGCGATACTGTTTGATAGCATCCAATTTCTCATCTGGAGATTGCAGTCGTATTCTCTTTCCCAGGCTAATCGTTCTTCAGTTTTATAGCGTTCGTGTGAGCCTGATGTAGAATGCCCCTGAGGCTGCGTCATTTCAGTGACGTGAATAAGTACAGGCACATGTTGCTCTCTTGCTATGGCTTCTGCTTTTTGATAGGTTTCAATGAGCTCTACATAATCCCAGCCTTTTACTACTATTATTTCGTATCCATTGGTCCCCTCTTGCTTTTGAAAACCCTTAAGAATTTCGGAAATATTTTCTTTAGTGGTTTGGTATCTTGCAGGAACCGAGATGCCATAATCGTCATCCCAAACGCTTATCACCATAGGGACTTGCAGGACACCGCCAGCATTAAAGGTTTCCCAAAACAAACCTTCAGATGTACTGGCATTACCGATTGTGCCCCAAGCGATTTCATTACCGTCAACTGAAAATTTTTCAGCATTAATATTTTTTTCTGCCCTAAAAACTTTTGAGGCTTGTGCCAAACCAAGTAATCTTGGCATCTGTCCGGCTGTAGGGGAAATATCCGGGCTCGAGTTTTTCTGTTGAGTGAGGTTTTTCCATTGGCCATTGTCGTCTAAACTGTGCGACATAAAGTGACCGCCCATCTGTCGTCCGGCAGACATGGGTTCTTGTTTTAAATCTGTATTGGCGTACAATCCCGCAAAAAATTGTTCGATCGTTAATTCGCCGATAGCCATCATAAAGGTTTGATCGCGATAATATCCTGATCGCCAATCACCATCCTTAAAGGCCTTGGCCCAAGCTATCTGCGCAACTTCCTTGCCATCACCAAAAATACCAAATTTGGCTTTTCCCGTAAGCACTTCTCGCCTTCCCAGAAGGCTACATTCTCTACTGGTAACAGCAATCTTATAATCTTCAATGACTTGCTGTTGAAATTCTTCAAATGATAGTTCTTTTCGTTCTACTGCGGTATTGTCCATAATTGGTAATTTAGTTTTGCAAAGTTACAAAATTTAAAAATAAAGAATGTTTAACAGAATACTCATAAAACTAAATTTTTATTAATTTTTAATGCATAAACCACCGCTTTTTTAATGAATTATAAATATTAAAACTTAAAGTTAAGCATAATTGAATTGAGATAGAATGAAAACAAGCTTAGTATTGTGAGGCTTTACTGCTAAAAAACGCTCTAAAGCTATGGAGAAATGGTTGATTTTTATGAAAAAAAGTAGGTTTTCGGTATGATATGGAAGAGAAGCATCA
>CAYMXD010000321.1:0-3562 GCA_964394095.1 uncultured Mesohalobacter sp.
CAATAATCCCAGACCACGACTGGTGTCTTTTGATATTGTTGGCATTTACAATTCCGGTTTCAGGGAATTTGACAAGCAATTTTTGATAGCCGACATGAAACAAATTCGCAGGATCAATAAATGGAAAGATTATCAAATCGGTCAGTTCGAAATCATGGTGGAAGATTTTGACGATATCCAAAACACCGGACGGAAAGTCTATGAAAACATCGGTTCATTTCTTACGGCTTCCAGCATCGTCAATCAATACCCCACTATTTTTGAATGGATTGCCTTATTTGATGTGAATATTGCCTTGATTGTGGTCATCATGGTCATCATTGCGGGGATCAATATGATCACTGCCCTCTTGGTTTTAATTCTTGAACAAACCCAATTAGTAGGCATTCTCAAAGCCCTGGGAGCGCAAAACACGAGTATCCGGAAAATATTTCTTTACAATGCAACCTACCTGATTTTAAAAGGCTTGTTTTGGGGCAATTTGATTGGCATAGGATTGTTGCTGATTCAAAAATATGCCAAAGTCATCAGCCTAAATCCGGATACATATTATGTGACCCACGCCCCGGTTTATATCGACTGGACATATCTTTTGGGCATCAATTTGGGTACGATTCTGATATGTTTACTCATGTTGATCCTGCCTTCTTACATTATCACTAAAATTTCACCGGTTAAGGCGATTAAGTTTGAATAGTGAAATTTTGAAACTATTACATCGTGTTTTATTATATTTGACCTATGGAAATTATAAAAAACCAAATAGAAAAACTTAGGGCTTTATGTGAAAAACATAATGTTAAAAACTTATTTGTATTCGGTTCTATTGCAAACCAAAAAGCGAGTAAAAATAGTGATATAGATTTTCTTGTTGAATTTGATAATCCTGATCCCTTAGAATATTTTAATAATTATTTAAGTCTCAAAAGTGAATTAGAAACTCTATTCTCAAAGAAAGTAGATCTCGTTGAAGTGCAAACGCTTACAAATCCTATTTTAAAACGCAGCATCGAGAAAGATAAAATTAAAGTATATGGACGAGAAGATATTGAAATGGCTTTATGATATCCAAAATGCAATCTTAGAAATATATAGCTATTTAGAGGATGTCCCATAAAATTATACAACTTATTGGCTATACTAAAGTTCAAAGTTGGCTCTAAAAGTTGTATGTTTTAAAATATTTTATTATAGTCAATATATACCATCCTTTATCCCTGCCTTTGCCGGCAGGTCTGTGGTAAAGCTAATCCATACTCAAAACATAGATTATGACATTGATAATGTGTATTTTATGTCATATCAGTTCTATTTCAAAAATATTTTTTTGAATTAAGTAAGTACCTAAGTCAATATATCTAATACTTGAATAATTTTTGAAACTGATAAATTGTGCCCAATTAAAAATAACCTTTCATAAGATATTTCAGATTAATGATTGTATCTTTGATAGTATCAAATGATAGTATCACGAATGAAACCACCTTACGACATAACATCTTCGATTTTAAAGTTAATAACATCAATTTCGGAAAAAATGGGAGAAATAAATGCTCATCTATTAAATAAACCCTCACCAAAACTAAGAAAGCAGAATCGAATCAAAACTATTCATTCTTCATTAAAAATAGAAGGAAATACACTTACAGAAGAACAAATAACAGCACTTCTTGAAAATAAAAGAGTTATTGGTCCTAAAAAAGATGTTCTTGAAGTTTTAAATGCAGTTAAAATCTATGAAAATTTAGAAAAATACAACCCAAATAATGAAAAATCCTTTTTAAAAGCACACAAAAGCTTAATGGCAGGATTAATTGAAAATTCAGGAAAATATAGAACTCAAAGTGTTGGCATTGTAAAAGCTTCAAAAGTTGAGCATTTAGCACCAGCTTTTGGAAATGTTCCCTACTTAATGAAAGACCTTTTTGAATATTTAAAAAAGTCTGATGAAATTGAATTAATTAAAAGTTGTGTTTTTCATTACGAAATGGAATTTATACATCCATTTTTAGATGGGAATGGCAGAATGGGGAGATTATGGCAGACTTTGATATTAATGGAAAAATATCCAATCTTTGAGTTTTTGCCTTTTGAAACTTTAATAAGTAAAGACCAAGAGAAATATTATAAAGCTTTGGCTGAATCTGATAAATCCGGGAAATCGACTAGGTTTATTGAATATATGCTAAATGTAATAGACATCTCAATTAGTGAATTATTAGATTTTAATAATCGAAAGTTAAACGAAAAAGACAGATTAGAATATTATCTTTCATTGAACATAACTGAATTTACAAGAAAAGATTATATGGATATTTTTAAAAACATTTCTTCAGCGACAGCAAGTAGAGATTTAAAAAAAGGGACTGAATTAGGTTTATTTGAAAAAACAGGAAATAAAAATAAAACAATTTACCGTTTAAAATAACGGAGAACCACAGGTTAGCCTTAAACAATAAATAAACCTATTTTACTTTTCATAATCTTTACGTGTAAGCCTTAAAGCTTTCAATCATAGTTTGTAAATTGCGCCTTTTAAAATTAAGAGGACTGATTTATGAAATACGCCGAAAATATTATTGAAACCATAGGCAATACACCGCTTGTAAAACTCAATAAACTTGTCGCTGAGATACCGGCTTTGGTTTTGGCCAAATACGAAACTTTTAACCCCGGCAACTCCGTTAAAGATAGAATGGCACTGCAAATGATTGAAGATGCCGAAACAGATGGTCGACTAAAACCCGGTGGAACAATCATAGAAGGGACTTCGGGAAATACCGGTATGGGATTGGCTCTTGTAGCCATTACCAAAGGCTACAAAGTAGTTTGTGTCTTGAGCGATAAACAAAGTAAAGAAAAAATGGACATCCTTAGGGGCGTAGGTTGCGAGGTTCATGTTTGCCCAACCGATGTCGCTCCGGATGATCCACGCTCTTACTACTCTACTTCAGCACGTTTGGCCAGAGAAACCCCAAATTCGTGGTACGTTAACCAATACGATAATCCCTCCAATTGCAAAGCCCACTTTAAAACCACCGGCCCGGAAATTTGGGAACAAACCGATGGCAAAGTCACGCATTTTGTGGTTGGGGTAGGCACAGGTGGTACGATTTCCGGTGTAGGAAGTTATTTGAAACTCAAAAATCCCAATGTAAAAGTTTGGGGTATTGACACCTATGGTTCGGTGTTTAAAAAATACCACGAAACCGGCATATTTGATGAAAATGAAATTTATCCTTACGTCACTGAAGGTATTGGCGAAGATATTCTACCGAAAAACGTGCGTTTCGAAGTTATTGATGGGTTTACCAAAGTCACCGATAAAGACGCTGCCGTTTACACCCAAAGGCTCGCCAAAGAAGAAGGCATGTTTCTCGGCAACTCCGCCGGAGCAGCTGTTAAAGGTTTACTACAGTTGAAAGAACACTTTAAAAAAGACGATGTCGTCGTGGTACTATTTCACGATCATGGTAGTCGGTATGTGGGGAAAATGTATAATGATGAGTGGATGCGGGAGAAGGGGTATATTGAGTAGGTTATCAGGATATAAGGTTATAAG
>CAYMXD010000322.1:0-3542 GCA_964394095.1 uncultured Mesohalobacter sp.
GTAAATTGACGTCCAAATACGCGTAATCTGGAATTATGAAAGGTTTCATCACCGTTCATCATGCGAGTTGGTAGAAAAGTTTCACCTTCAAATCGCCCTTCAAAGACCTGTCCGATGTAGCCTGTTTTATTTTTTACTTCTGAGGTAAAATAGACGGTTAGGTTCATGCCGGCAACCAAAAATTCATCGTCATCCGTTTGAATGATAATTCCGAAAGAAGGTTCATCTGGCTTTTCATACATGACTTTAACTTTGTAATCGCCCATATAGAAATCCTGGTATGTATCGCCATCCTCCTGGAGCACGGCTTTGATGTTGCCTGTCCCCTGATATTTTAAAATCAGGTGTTCTATTTCATTGAGAACCGCATAAGACTTTTTAAATAGAAAATCATTGTAAGCATCTTCTATCCCGAATGGCGAATAGCAAATGGCATCATGCTGACCAAAAGCGTAATAGGCCCGACCAACTTCTGAAGTCGATTCAGGTACTAATAAAGGGTTATCTTCCCTGTGGTACATAGCCACAATTTCTTTAAAGTTGTCTAAGTATATATCTGGAGACTGAATATCAATAGCTGGCGCTGCCGCCTTCCAAATATCCATGACCCGAGAAACCGGACCACCGTTAGGATATACGCCCGGTAAATCATCAGGTTTTTGAACGATCCAGGCATTGACCATCATTGGCAGATCATAGGCTTCACGTCCGTTTTCGGCGATATAATTGATGTAAGTAGCGTACTGCCAGGTTGTAAAAAAGGTTTTAGCTTCGGGCGTATCACCAAAAACCTCTTTCCAACTTCCCTTTTTTTTGTAATCTTGCTTGGCCCAGGCTTCTTTTAGGTAACTGTCAAGGCTTTTTTTATTTTTAATCAGATACTTCATCAATACTTGTGGAACGTCGCCTTCAAAAGCGTTTAAAGAAGACTTATTATAATCGATATCCTGAAACATCCCCACTTCATTCTGCGGTTGCATCAGTATGACTGTTCGCTCTTGATCTACTTTTTTCAAATAGGTCATCAGCGCAGTAAAGGCTTTAGCGTCTGCTTCTTTAGTGGCTTCGCAAAAAGGAGACATGGTCTCAATGTCTTTACCGTCTTTTGTTTTTACTCTCCAAAACCGTTTGGTATCTTTTTTAACCCAAAGCGGTGTATAACTGGATTCGCCATTTTTCCATGTGGCAAACCACAATAAAGCGACTTTTAAATCATTTTCTTTTGCATTTTTTAAAATGGCATCAATGAGGCTGTAATCATAAACCCCTTCTTCAGGTTCAAACTGTTCCCAGGCTACGGTTACAAAAACTGAATTTAAATTCATGTTTTTCAATTTTGGGAAGATAGGTTCCATATATTCCACAGTCGAAGCCGATGAATTATGAACTTCACCCGCAATCATTAAAAAAGGTTCATCGTTTACCATCAATTGGGTAGCAGTTCCTTTTTTAGCTAAATAGGGGATAGATTTCTGAGCCCATATTGAACTTGAAATGAACAAAAAGGCGCATAAGATATTTATATACTTCATGATTTAAGTTTAAATAGATTCTATTTGATAAAAGAAAAGCCCATAATTACATGATGAGCTTTTCTTTTTTAATTAAAAAAATGATTTAAAACCCTAACTTCTTAGTTGTAATACCATTTTCGTTAACCGCTTTTACAATGTAAATTCCTCTTGTGGTTAATGTGTTTTCAGAAAATTTACCATTTATAACTTCATTGAAGATTAAACGACCAGTGATATCAAAGACAAAAATTTCTGTATTGTTTTGTTGTCTTTCAAAAGAAATATTTCCTCTGCGATTTATATAAATATTTTCTTCAACAAAGGCTGAATTTTCTACACTAAGAACCGAAGAATTTGCGAAATAGATATTATCTACATAAACGCCTATTGAAGTCCCTTCGGTAGGGAAAAGAATGATTTGGGTGATTTCATTGCCTACTTCATCATCAAGATCTATGCTGTATTCTACCCAACCTGATGTGTTATTCGCATCGTAAGTCACATTTCCACCAAAGAAAGCGCCTGAGTTAAACTGAACCTGTGCGCCAGGTGAACCGTTAGGATTATAGACAGAAAAGAACAATTTATCTCCTGTTGAAGCGGTAAAACCTGGGCTTGGAAAAAATTGAATTTCTAACCACGGAAAAGGATTATCGGTTCCTGAAAAGGCACAATTTGCACTGGAATTTACAGCATCAGAAACTGGATTAGCCATTTCTGCCCCGTTACCGGATTCAAAGAAAATTCCGGAAGACACATCTTCATTATACACAAATGTGGTGCCGGTTGATGGTGGTGTGATGATAGATTCAGTATTAAAATATAGATTATCTATATAAACACTGGCAGAATTATCACCAGCCGGCATAAAAACAATTTTGTTGATTTCCTCACCGGCATGAGCATCAAGATTAACGCTGTGCTCAATCCAACCTGTAGTCGCATCAGGACTGTAAGTGACGTCGCCGCCATACTGCCAGGTGCCGGGGGCTGAGGCATATTCAAACTGAATTTGACCGGGACCAACGTTATTGGGGTTGTAAAC
Source organism: uncultured Mesohalobacter sp. (assembly GCA_964394095.1). GTDB lineage: Bacteria > Bacteroidota > Bacteroidia > Flavobacteriales > Flavobacteriaceae > Psychroflexus. Next base: position 2,560 of record CAYMXD010000322.1, read on the forward strand.
TGAAAAATAAAATTTATCGCCTGCTGAAGGTGTAAAACTTGGAAAAAACTGAATTTGCTGCCAATTACCATCTGTAGAAGACATGGCACAATTCGCACTTGAATTTATATCATCTGAAACAGGATTGGGCACTTCAGCCCCATCGGTGCCCTGAAAGAAAATTCCGGAATCTACCGTTTCATCGTAAACAATTGTTGGACCGGAACTCAACACAGACTCATCCGCAAAATAGATATTATCTACATAAACTGCAGCTGAATTATTACCAGCCGGCATAAAAACGATTTTATTGATTTCCTCACCTGCGTGGGCGTCAAGATTAACGCTGTGTTCTACCCAACCGGAAGTTGCATCTCCGCTGTAGGTCACATCACCGCCATACTGCCAGGTACCGGGCGCTGAAGTGTATTCAAATTGTAATTGTCCTGGGCCAACATTATTAGGGTTATACACGGAAAAGAATAATTTATCTCCGGCTGATGGCGAAAATGTAGGAAAAAACTGGATTTGCTGCCAGTTACCGTCTGTAGAAGAAACGGCACAGGTTGCACTCGAGTTTACGTCATCTGAAACAGGATTGGATACTTCTGCACCATCTGTTCCTTGAAAGAAAATACCGGATTGCACACTTTCGTTATAGACATAGGTCTGTGCTTTTACGTTAAATGAGAATAGCAACAAAGCTAAAATCATCACATTAATTGTAGTTGTTTTCATGGTTTTCTATTTTAAATTAATATTAAATTGTTTATTTATTAGTTCACTTCTTTAAGTGAAATTTCGTCGATAAAAATCACGCCCGATCCGGATTGAATAAATTTGAATTGCGTCCAGGCATTATTTGCCGTTCCTTCTGAATATATCTGAGTTAAATCTCCCGTCTGAAAAGTGACAGTCTTAAAAGACCAATCACTACCAACTTCAGGAATGGGGCTGTACCAGGCAAAGTTATACCAGTTTTGGACTTCACTTTCATTAGAAAC
>CAYMXD010000323.1:0-3535 GCA_964394095.1 uncultured Mesohalobacter sp.
TCGTTTGGTGCCGTCTTTCATATACATACTAATTACCGAAGCCGGGCTGGCATTTCCGCAGAAAAAGCAAGAAGCATAGGGGTTGGCAGAAAGGGAAAGGTATTTCATGTCTTCATCAAACGGAATTACAAAACCTTCAATGATTACCTCTTTACCATCTAATGCCTTTTGTGCATTGCCAAATACCGGTGCACTGACATCCATATCTAAAGATTCAAAATAGCGTACTTTATAATTGATGTCAATCAGATCATCCCATTTTAATTCGATGGGCTCTTCCTGGTCAAAATATGAAAGATTATAGGTCAAAGTTTGGTTTATCAAGTTTACTTCAAATACAACCAGAAAAACGCTGAAGTATAGCAAGTTTATTGTTTTCATAATTGGTTTATTTTTGTGATAGAATTTTAGAGATATCCATGTTCATAGCGCGTAGAGCCGGAAGAAGTGAAGCTATTATCCCAACAAGAATGCTTATGAGCAATAGCCAAATTTCGCTTTCAATAACATGAAAACCAAATTGTAAATTGAAATCACTTTCAGCCTGTTGATTGATAAAATACAAGGCAATTCTGCTCAGTAGCCAGCCTAAAACATAACCGATACCCGCGAGTAATAAACCTTCATAAATAAGTAAAACAAATAAACTTATGGGGCGGTAGCCTACCGAACGCATCAAAGCCAATTCGTACTTTCTCTCTTTCAACCTGCTGAATAGCGCAAAAAATATACTAAAACAGGCCATAAACATAATTCCGCCAGCGATAAATTTTAAGGTCGTTGCGCCTACACCTATTAAATAAATTAATCGGTTAATCTCCAAAGCAGGAATAACAGCCTGCATATTGGTCTGCTCATTTACCACTCGTGGCATGGTCAGAGCGCCCATTTTGGTTTTAAACTGCAATAAAACAGCGGTTATGTCTTTATCTGCTGAATCATGATTATCCTCATGCTCGTGTTCATGTTCATGTTTACTACCGTGGTCATGCTTCTGCTCTTTTTCGTGTTCATGGTCATTTTCATGCTTATGTTCATCTTTGTGTTTGTGTTTTTTTTCGTGGCTGTGCGCAGTATGTTCTTCAGTATGATGGGTGTCATGAACCAGCCATACACTTTCTACATTGGTTAAAACCAGTTGATCTAAAACAGAATTGGTGTTTTTAAAAATACCGACGACTTTGTACGAATGGGAATCATGAACATGGCCGGATTCTGCTTCGCCGTGTGTTCCAAGAAAAGTATCGCCAGGTTTAAGCCCTGTTTTTTCTGCCAACTGAGCGCTTATGTTGGCTTCCATGGCGTTTTCAAATGATCTGCCTTTACTAAATACTGCATTGTATTTTTCCAGATAATCTGTGGTAGTGCCTAAAATTCTGTAGCCCTTATAACTGTCTCCGTATGCTAAGGGAATGGCCTTTTTTACCATTGGAGACTTCATGATTTTTTCGGCGTCTTTCAGCCCGATGTTGCCGGTTGGTGCATCGACATGATAAACGGCGGAAAGCACAAGCTGAAGTGGACTGCCTTTTGCTCCAATCACCACATCGATGTCTTTTAGGTCCTGCTCAAATTTTTGGTCTATTTGATGCTGGATGACCAACAGTAAGGAAATGATAGCCACACCAAAAAGCAGTAAACTCACACATAAGGCAGAGTTTAGGGGTTTGTTAAGAATATTTTTCCAGGCTATTTTTCTTAGCATTTTCAATTAATTAAATACAGCATCTAATTCGACAATAGTATCTATTTCAGACTTCAAACGACTATCATGAGTGACGATAATGAGTGTGGCATTATTGAGTTTTGCTTCTTCTGTCAACAATTCCAAAACTTCTTTACAACTTTTGTCGTCAAGAGCGCTTGTGGGTTCATCGGCAAGGATGAGTTTTGGCTGATTCATCACCGCTCTGGCTATGCCTGCTCTTTGCTGTTGCCCAACACTCAACTGTCTGACCTGCCTGTTTAGAAGATTATCGATTTTCAATCTTTTGGCGATAGATATTGCTTTTGACTTCCCTTCGGCATACGGCGAAACCAATAAGTTATCTAAAACTGAGATGGATTGAATAAAATAAGACTGTTGAAATACAACACCAATATGCTGTCCTCGAAACCGGTCTAATTTTGAAGCTGAAAAACTCGAAATGTTTTCATTATCAATTACAATTTCCCCTTTAGAAGGTTTTCTTAAGCCAGCCAAAAGGTGTAGAAGTGTTGTTTTGCCACTTCCTGATTCACCGCAAATGAGTAAGACCTCGCCTTTTTGCAGTGTGATATCCGGAAAGTCTATGGGTTGAGCATCCGGATATTGATAGCCTAATGTTTTTGTATATAGCATGAGACCTAAGCTTTGTTTTCCAACTTACATTTTTTACAAAAGCGATAATTTTTGATGTGTGCAACGATGAGCGCAACCGACCCGGCATACATCAGCCAAATGCCATATTGAAAACCAAATATTTCAGAACCTAATCCTGTTGCAAAGACAATCCACGCCGACCATAAAATCCATTTTATCTTTTTATGGCTTGTGTGCTTAGATGAATACCATACGGCAACAAGGCTTACCAACAAAAACACATAATCTAAAAACGCCCAAAATCCATGTCCATGGCCGTGTGCATCCGTTGAATGTTCTAAAAGTGGTCTTGCAAGAAAAAACACAGGGGTTATGGCACAGTGAATTGCACAAAGTCCACTTGCCATCACACCTAAAATATCAGACCAGTTTAAGTTTTTGAATAAGGTTTTGTGTTTTGTAATCATAGTTTTTAAGATTCACAAAGTTTGTGTACGACCAAACTCAATTGATGAATTGGTTATTCGGGAAAGATTGAAAAATCTTCTCATCTTAAATCAACTTATTGACTTAGTCTATTAGTTATTACTGAAAAAAGTATAATTAACAACGCTAGTATCAAAACATTAATGCTCTATCGTCAAATCGAGTGTTTTTTGTTTACTGATAAGGAAACAAAAAATGTATCGAGATTGGTTTTTATAACTCGAAACTTCTCGATACATTTTTAAACATTCTTTTTAAGAACATTTAAAAATACTCGAAGTGACTATCTATAAGAATGCCATGACTTTCTTAAAAAATTAATCATTTATATTATATAAGTGCCTAAGTTAAATCAATGTATTACTTATAGTTCTGTTCCTTCACCACAACCTTTACCAGATCACTGAAAGCATTAGTCTCAATAACCTCAACCGAAATATTTTGATACCTATAGGTTTCACCTTGTTTCAATGGCGCATCCTGTAGAAATTCAAATTCACTTTCAAAACCCGGTCTAACCTGGATGGGCCCGTTTCCGCCGGGTAGTGAGGTATTAACCACATAGACTAAAGCGCCTTCTCTGGTTTTTTCATCAAAACCGATTTTTCGTCTGCTTTCTACTAAAAGTGCAGAAGTATTATCAATCGGAACAACAATAGCCTTAGTGCCTCCTTTATTTTCAATGGCCTCTATTTCCATTTCTACTTCACCAGAGCTGTGACAGTAAATTTTCTCGTCATCAAGACA
>CAYMXD010000324.1:0-2399 GCA_964394095.1 uncultured Mesohalobacter sp.
TTAGAGTGGAAAAATAGGATTATCGGAATTAAATAGATATTATTTTGTAAACCTCTTAAAAATTCAAATACCTAAAAATTTGATATTATTTTAGGGAAACTAAAGAATAAGCATATTATTAACTATTGGAACCATTTTTCATAAGTATTTGTTTGATCGTTTATCAACTGTGTTTCAATTTAGAGCAAACTTTTCAATAGTTTTAAGTATTTTTCTGTATTCTAGGTCTTTGATTTCAATTAGATTTGCAAATTATTGTAGAAAATCACTGAATGGCCAAGCGCAAATCGAAATCAGATTTACCCAACACCAAATTAAATTCATCTAATCTTAAACGGTCTTTACGTTTATTTAGTTATATCGGTCCTCATAAGTGGAAGCTTATAGTAGGTATGGTCTTTCTGGCATTAACCGGGGCAACTGCACTTCTTTTTCCAAAACTGATGGGTGACCTTATCAAAACGGCAGAGTTTAGTGTTGAAGATATCAATACCATGGGCATGTGGTTATTAATTTTGTTTACCGCCCAGGCGATATTTTCATTTTTCAGAGTGGTTTTATTTGTTAATGTTACTGAAAACATGCTATCTGCAATTCGTCAGGACGCTTATAACACCTTGATTAAAATGCCAATGTCTTATTTTTCTGGTCGAAGAGTCAGTGAGCTTAATAGTCGAGTTGCAGCAGATATAGGGCAAATTCAAGATACGTTTACCACGGGTATTGCAGAGTTTTTGAGACAGGTGATTATTGTTGTTGGTGGTATTATTATGTTATTATTCGTTTCAGTAAAGCTATCTTTGTTAATGTTGGCAACCATTCCTGTATTTGCAATAATAGCGGTATTTTTTGGTCGATATATCAAAAAATTATCTAAACAGGCGCAGGATAAAGTGGCTGATTCAAATACGATTGTAGGTGAAACACTTCAGGCCATTGCCGATGTTAAATCTTTTACAAACGAATTTTTTGAAATTAGAAAATATAAAAATGCAGTACTCGACATTAAATCTATCGCCATTAAGGGAGGCCTAGCGAGAGGATTATTTTCTTCCTTTATCATCTTTTGTATTTTTGGTACGATAGTTCTTTTAATATGGTATGCTGTAAGACTTCAACATCAGGGAGAATTAGTTCAGGGTGATTTAGTAGAATTTATTCTTTACACTGTTTTTGTAGGGGCTTCTATTGGCGGTTTACCTATTCAGTATTCTCAAATTCAAAAAGCTGTTGGTGCTACAGAACGTGTGTTTGATATTATAGACGAAACCCCTGAAGACTTAACAGAAGCAGAAATCACAAATCACATTAAAGGTAATCTTAGTTTTAAGAATGTAAATTTCGCCTATCCTTCAAGACCTGATGTTCAGGTTTTAGACCATATGAATTTTGATATTACCTACGGTCAAACGACGGCGTTTGTTGGGACGAGTGGGGCAGGTAAGTCAACCATAGCCAAACTCATTCTAAGGTTTTACGACCCTCAAGTTGGAGAAATTCTGTTTGACGGTAAATCAGCTACAAATTACGATTTACAGGAATTAAGACAACAAATCGCTATTGTACCACAAGAGGTATTATTATTCGGAGGAAGTATAAGAGATAACATCGCTTACGGCAGACCAAATGCCGGTCAGGAAGACATTATCACCGCTGCTAAACAAGCCAATGCTCACGACTTTATCATGTCTTTTCCTGATCAATATGATACGCAGGTGGGTGAACGCGGTGTTCAATTGTCTGGCGGACAAAAGCAGCGGGTTGCTATTGCTAGAGCGGTTTTGAAAGATCCTGTGATTTTAATCTTAGACGAAGCAACCAGTTCGTTAGATACAGAGTCGGAAGTACTGGTTCAGGATGCTTTGGAAAAGTTGATGACAAACAGAACCTCTGTGGTCATTGCGCATCGTTTGTCTACAATTAAAAAAGCCGATCAGATTTTAGTGCTTCAGCAGGGAAAAATAGCTGCCACAGGCAATCACGAGTCTTTACTTAATGATGAGACCGGGCTTTATCATAAACTCATTAATATTCAAACGCAAGTTGAAACTTAAATCGGCTTGAAATTTTAGTGAGGAAAAATTCACTGCTTTATTCTTGTGTCATTTTTGCTTAAAGTGATTTATTTTTTGGGTTGTATCATGATAAGACCCAAAAGCTTGCAAAATCCTTTCGGGTCGGTGTTTTCGCTAACCCGAAAGGTCTCTAACGACCTTTTGGGTTTTCTCTTGAGTTTGACGGGAAAATGCGCTTTGAATTTGTAGATTTTTTTTCAATTTAATAAAAAAAGGTTGCAAAATCCTTTCGGGTCGGTGTTCTGGTAAGACCCAAAAGGTTACACAAACCTTTCGGGTCGGTGTTTTCGCTAACCCGAAAGGTCTCTAACGACCTTTTGGGTT
>CAYMXD010000324.1:2499-3530 GCA_964394095.1 uncultured Mesohalobacter sp.
TTCTCTTGAGTTTGACGGGGAAATGTCCTTTGAATTTGTAGATTTTTTTTCAATTTAATAAAAAAAGGTTACACAAACCTTTCGGGTCGGTGTATTATTAATTATTATAACAATGATAAATAGTTTCTTTTTAGAAAAAGACAAAACATATCATTTTTGTTCTTATTGAAGAGTATAAAAATCAATAAATATTCTAGCTTATATCGATACGGAGTTAATTTCAACTTAGCATTTGTGTATCAACATAAATTTTAAACCTATTTTAAAACAAAAGATTTTTTATTTGCTAATATTAAACCTAAAAGAGGATTGAATACTTCTATAATTTCATTTTAAATGCTACATTTGTGATGTTTCAAAATAAACTATATGGCAGAAGAAGACATGGATAATTCTTTAGAAGACCCTTCAGGACAATCACCAGGTGACGAGTTAATTAAAGTAACCGGGATGTACAAAGATTGGTTTCTGGACTATGCCTCTTATGTGATTTTAGAACGTGCTGTGCCCGCTTTAGAAGATGGGTTTAAACCGGTACAGCGACGTATCCTGCATTCTATGAAAGACCTAGATGATGGCAGGTATACCAAAGTTGCAAATATTGTTGGGCATACCATGCAGTATCACCCTCATGGTGATGCTAGTATAGGAGACGCTATTGTGCAGATTGGGCAGAGGGATTTACTGATTGATACACAGGGCAATTGGGGAAATATTTTAACCGGCGACAGTGCTGCGGCTTCCCGATATATTGAAGCTCGCTTATCTAAATTTGCACTGGATGTGGTTTTTAATCCAAAGACGACCAAATGGCAAATTTCTTATGACGGTAGAAAAAATGAGCCCGTACATTTGCCCGTCAAATTCCCCATGGTTTTAGCACAAGGTATTGAAGGTATTGCCGTTGGCTTGAGTACACGAATTTTACCCCACAACTTTAACGAATTAATTGACGCCTCCATAAAGCACCTCAAAGGTGGAAGATTCAAGCTTTATCCGGATTTTCCTACGGCAGGAATCATGGATGTTAC
>CAYMXD010000325.1:0-3528 GCA_964394095.1 uncultured Mesohalobacter sp.
GTTTATTGCCCCTCAATTCTACCTTTTCAATGACACCGCGAACACTATCGCCTTTTCTGTAAAAATCAGATGGAATTTGATGTTCTTTCGGGATAATAAGCTCATTTCCATCATCATCTAAGAGGATTACCATATTTCTTCTCACATGATGGACTTCTGCTGTATATATTTCTCCAATTAAATCTTCAAAGTATTTGAAAACATTGGTACTATCGTGTTCGTGGATTTTTGAAATTAAATTTTGCCTCAAGGCTAAAACTGCCCTTCGCCCAAGATCTGCTAATTTCACTTCTTCGGATACATCTTCACCTACTTCAAAATCTGGTTCAATTTTTCTGGCGTCAGTAAGTGAAATTTCTTGATTTTCATTTTCAACTTCTCCATCATTGACTACAATCCTGTTTCTCCAAATCTCTAAATCACCTTTATCTGGATTAATAATAATATCAAAGTTATCATCCTCACCATATTTACGCTTTAATGCATTTCTGAAGACATCTTCAAGAATACTCATTAAGGTGACACGATCTATAAATTTATCATCTTTAAATTCTGAAAACGAATTGATTAAATCAATATTTTCCATTCTAATTTTTATTAAATGTTAATTTGATATTTGCTTTTTCTATCTTATGAAATGGGATAGTTTTTTCATATTTCACTGTTACTTTCCCCTTTCCTACAGGCTTTTTTTCTCTTACTTTCCAAGCAAGCTCAACGCCTTCATCTGTAACTTTTTTTAGTGTTCCTTCTATTTTTTCAGAGGCTGTTTTAAGCTTCAACTTTCTCCCTACATGTTTTTTATACTGTCTGGGGTAAACTAGAGGTTCGTCTGCACCGGGAGATTGAACTTTTATGGAAAAATCGAATTCATCTCTATCTAGAGACTGTTCTATTTTTCTGCTTATTTCAATGCAATCTGAGATATTGACAAGTTCGTCTCCATCAATAGTTAGATGAATATCCAATCCTTCAGAAATAACATTCTTAACGATAAATAAATCATTACGATCTGATAATACTTCCTGAATAACCTGCTCTACTATATCTCTTACCTGCATAGACTTATAAAAAGAGGGGACAAATTGTCCCCTCATCTTCAAATTTGTTTGCAAATATACGATTAAAAACTAATATGAAAAACTTTTATGAATCCGATATTTTATTGTATTTTTATTAACAAATTTTAAACCCTTTGCCCATTATGAAAAAAATATTAGTTCCCACCGATTTTTCAGATCAAGCCGAAAACGCTCTTAAAGTTGCCGCACAAATGGCACGGAAATTTGACAGCGAAATTTTTCTTTTACACCTTTTAGATTTACCTCTTGACTTGGTAAATCCAGCGCAGCCTCGTGATTCAGGAGACTTACCGGAGGCTATATTTTTTATGAAATTGGCCCATCAACGTTTTACAAATGTGATGAAAAAAGATTTTTTAAAGGGAATAAACGTTCATGAGACCGTAGAGTTTGATGAGGCCTTTGATGGAATAATGAATATAAGTAACAAATACGAGTGTGATGTTATCGTAATGGGCTCTAGCGGTGCTGATGGCATTAAGGAAATTTTTATAGGGTCTAATACAGAAAAAGTGGTCAGGCATTCTAAAATTCCCGTTTTGGTCATCAAAAAAGAGATTCCGGTTTTTGATGTCCATAAATTCATTTTTGCTACTGATTTGGATCCGGAAACAATTCCTACGTTTCAAAAAGCTGTAAACTTTGCTCAAAAACTTCAGGCTAAAATAGAATTGGTTATGGTAAATACGCCTTCCAAATTTATCACCACCGCTCAAATGGATGAAAAGCTTGAAATTTATACAGCAAATATAGACGATACCCATTATCACTTCACCCTCTACAATGACGTGAGTGTAGAAACCGGTATTTTAAATTACGGGAATAAAATAAAAGCTGACTTAATAGGCATCAGTACTCATGGTAGACAGGGGCTTGCTCACTTTATAAATGGAAGTATAAGTGAAGATTTGGTAAATCATGCCAAACGACCGATTGTGACCTTTAAGATTTAAGCGTGAAGCACCAATAAAGGTGTTTTTTGGTTTACCGGATTGGTACCTAAATGATGAAAAATTTGATTACTGATAGTTAAATTTTTTGCCATAAACATAATCATATCAGAATCTAAACACTTTTCGCAAATTCCTTTATCTTCCTTTGGTGACATTGTCTTGAAGTCGTATTTGATTTCTTTAAAAGCTTTAGAAATCTTTTCCTTATTGATTTTTTGGAATAATAAGTTATTTATCATTTTATTAGGCACTTCAAGTATAGATAAATTAATATTTTTCCAGAAGTCTAACTGACTTACAGTTTTGAAGTACTTGGGTTGTACGGATGTGGTGTAATCTAATGGAAATACGATATTGCCTGGTATCTTTATGGCGGTATCTTCATGGACTACCAAAATTGGACAACGAATTTTAGTAACAATATCGTATGTGTTATTGCCAAATTGTCTATTTTCATCAGAAGTTTTGCCCTTACCTCCCATAACAATCATATCAATTTTATTTTTTTCAATATGATGTCTTACAGAATCTACAAGGTAATTTTTTACAAAAACCTGAGATAGACTTTGGTTTGGTCTAAGTTTTGCTTTGAGATTTTTAAAATTTAAATCTAGACTTTTTTCTCTCGCTAAAGCACAAGCACCCTCACAAGAGCCTGTTTTACATGGTTTCATGGCATGAAACAAAGTAAAATGTACAACCTCATCTCCAAAGAAATTTAGGGCATAATCCTGTGTTTTTTTGGCATTTGATGAAAAATCTGTCAAAAGAAGAATCTGCATAAACCTTATAATATGGTTACAAATCTAAGGTCTAAGCATGTTTAAACAAATGACAAATATCAGTTTTGGAGATTATGATATATTTTCTAGCTTTTCAAAGTCCAGAACTTTAATATTTCTACCTTCAATTTCTATAAGCCCTTCTTTTTTAAGTTTTGAAAGTGTTCTTATCAAACTTTCTTGGGCAATACCTGCCACAGCGGCTAAATCTGCTCGCGAAATTCTGATTTGTCTAAGTTTATTTCTTTTAAGCCTCTCTGTAAATAAGATTATAGTCTGTGCTGTTTTTCGTCTTACAGAGCTGTAAGCCATATCTAATAATTGGTTTTTAGTATCCTGTAAATTATGATCTAAGACATTCATAATATCATACAACATATTGGTATTACTATCGAGAAATCTTTTAAAATCTGTTTTAGGAATACAATATAAATTGGTTGGTTCAAGACATTGTGCTATTTCATTAGAGTTTTTTTGTTTAAACGTAAAGTCTCCAAAAACATCTCCTGCTTTGTATAATGAGGTAATAAGCTCTTTTCCGCTTTCATCTATGAGATAAGTCTTTACAACCCCTTTATCTACCATGTAGAAATAGTTAGACCCTTTATGACTGTCATAAACAATGTCTGTGGCTTCGAAAGATTCTAACCTATATGACTTTAAATGATTTTTGAGTTCTTCAAAATTTTTGAGATTAGAATCGTCTTTACT
>CAYMXD010000326.1:0-729 GCA_964394095.1 uncultured Mesohalobacter sp.
AATGAAGGCAGTTATAATGTAGATGGATTAATTACCGGGGCGACTTATCTCAACGACAAACAACTTGTCGTACTTTCCGGTTATTCGCTTGTAATAAAAAGTCTTTCTCCATTTGCTATAGTGCCGGATTCTTTTCTGTTTTTACTTTATGATTTTTCTGGAAATGATTTTTTAGACGGAAATAAGAGAAAAATAGATTTTGCAAATCTGGATGAATTACAGGTTGAGGGAATAGCGTCCACAGACGGTATTAATTATTATCTCAGTAATGAAAGATATAACCAATTTGGCGTGACTACACCTCCTCAGATACACACTTTAAATTTATCTGATTTTCTACTGAAGTATCTAGGCTACGAGACCTCCGGTAACTCCACTAATTTTGATGAGCCCTCGGCTTGGGTGCCGGGAGTTGTCCCCCCTACCGATAGTAAAATCAAAATAGCGCATGATTTGAATCTAAATCAGAACTACACGGCTGGTAGTGTTCAAATTGAAGAGAATATTGCATTTACAGCAAATTCAAATTTAAATTTAAGTACTCAGGAATTGAGATTATCAACAGACAGTAATTTAATTTTAGACCCTGGTTCAGTTTTAAATGTCAATGGTAACATTGTTAATGATGGAACCTTGTATTTTAAAAGTAATGAAACTGATGGTTCTGCTCAGTTTGATGAATTTAATGGAACGCTATCCGGTTCCGGGGAAGTTACTGTAGAACGCTTC
>CAYMXD010000326.1:739-3517 GCA_964394095.1 uncultured Mesohalobacter sp.
ATTTATTTTAAAAGTGATGATTCAGGGACTGCGCAGTTTGACCAGTTTACCGGATCTCAAGCCGGTACAGGAGAGGTTACAGTAGAACGTTATATTCCTGCCGGTTTACCTGCAGAAAGAAGAGCCTATAGACTACTGACTTCTGCAGTAAATTCTACGGGTCCTATCCAAGCCAACTGGCAGGAAGGCGTAAACAATACCGGCACCAACTTCCCTGCCGATAATGCAAACCCTAAGCCTGGTTTTGGGACTCATATTTCAGGTTCAACCCTAGGTGACAATGGATTTGATGCAACGCCTTCGGGTAATCCTTCTATGTTTACCTTTGATAACTCTTTCCCGGCAGACCAAACCGGAGAAACACAGAATGATGCCTGGACAGCTTTACCCAATACAAACACAAAAACACTTAAAGCCGGTGAGGCTTATCTAACCTTTATCCGTGGAGACCGCAGCGTAAATTTAACAAGTAATTCCGCGACGCCCACCAATACAACCCTAAAGGCAACCGGAGATCTGCACACCGGATCGAGAACATTTAGCTCTTCAAATAATGGTTTAACACCAGAATATGGACTCAATGAAAAAGCTAACTTTTTTAATCTTGTAGGTAATCCATATCAAGCCATTGTAGATATACTTCATCTAGATTTTACAAATATTAATTCCAATACATATTGGGTTTGGGACCCCAATTTGGGTACCAGAGGGAATTATGCTGTGGTAGATTTAACATCAAACCCGGTTGTTAACAACACCTCCTCGCCGGCCAATCAGTATATACAGCCGGGGCAGTCCTTTTTTGTACAGACTGATACTAATGGCCCGGCCAGTCTTACTTTTAATGAAGACGATAAAAACGTTTCCGGTGCTACAACTGCTGTGTTTTCTGAAGCTGTTAGTTATCCGTTTATTAAAATGATGCTTTATACAGACCTTGCCTATAACTCCGGCGCCAAAGAAAGTGACGGCCTGCTTATTAAATTCAATGAAAATGCGAGTAATAGCATCGATGCGTTTGATGCAGATAAACTGCCGGGGCCTGATGAAAATCTGGCCAGAATGCTAGACAATAAACACATTAGTATAGAGCAAAGAGCGCTACCAACAAGTATTGATACCTTAGCACTTTCAACAACAGGGTATACCACAGAGAACTATACATTTGTTGTAAGCACTGAAAATATTCAAGCCAATTTTGAAGCATTTCTCATGGACAATTATACAGGAACATTAACTCAACTCAATGAAACCGAAAATGCCATAAGCTTTAATGTAGATGCAAGTATTCCGGAAAGTAAAGCTGAAGACAGGTTTAGTCTGGTTCTTGACAGTACAACTTTAGACACAGATGAGCGCAGCTTCGGCAAAAATTTCAGTATATACCCAAATCCCACACACGGCTATTTTAGCATCAAAACACCAAATTTAAGTGGTGAAGTGAATGTTGAAATGACCAATTTTCTTGGGCAGCAAGTCTCGTTTCAGAAATTACAGATTGAAAATCAGCAGGTAATTCTGAATGCAAACACCCTTTCAGCCGGGGTTTATGTTGTAAAATTAACTCATGATAATCGGTCGTTTAGCTCTAAATTGATTGTAGAATAAAGCTTTTTAAAGAATAACACCCCTTAATCTTCAGCTGTATAAAGAATTATTTCAAAAGTTTTCATTTTCGTTTTTGAAGGAATTGCACTTTTTTAAAACATCTTTAGCTGTAGTTTTATTTACATCTATTTATAGCAGCAATACCTGTACCCTATCATTAGCATCAGAAGCTTTCAGAAAGTTGAACACTGTGTGATGAGAAAAAATATAGTATTTTTAGCAATCACAGGCCATTGATTCTTTTTTCAGAGCTTTTTAGTTTAAAATACAAGGTAAACGAATAACTTATCAACACGAAAACGTTTGCGCTGCGTGTAAAATGTTGATAATTATAGCAGTATTCCTATATTTGGAATGAATGAATACGCCGAAAATGCAACTTTATAAAAACATCTTATTAATCTTTTTGTGTTTTGTGAGTTTTTTTTATTTGAGTGCTCAAACATTTATTTCTACTACTAGTGGAGGAAATTTTAATGATGGTTCAACTTGGCAAGGGGGGAATGTTCCGGCACCCAATGCCGATTTGATTATTAATGGTCCAGTTAATTTTAATCCTACCAATCAATATATAGCAAATTCAGTTTTCGTAAATAATAGCGGTAGTTTTACCACAGCTTCTGGTGCTCCAAATAAATTATTAGTTATACGGCTTAATGGCTTTATAACCAATAATGGCGTATTTAATTTTGAGTCTGGTGAAGTAGCTTTTCGTGCAGCTGCGACAATAGATGGTAGTCAACCAAGATACTTTTATAATGTAGATTTACAAAATTTAGGAGGTACTAATGGTGTCGATTTCGGTTCACAATCCCATATTTTAAATGAACTAAGAATTAATGAAACTGCTTTTGTAGATACCGGTTCTCCTATCTATGGCTCTAATTCAACATTGATCTACCAATCAAATAACGATGCTACAAATCCTTATGATAGACGTTCGGAATGGAGTAATTTTGGTTTAACACAAAATCCTCAAACGAATCAAGGCACACCACATCATGTAGTCCTTAGAAACACTCATCTCGATATGGGAGCCGATAATAATACCGATCCGGCTATCATGACAGGAGATTTAATTATAGAGGATGATGGGTTTTTATACCTGGATTATGAACTTAATGATATGTTAAGCCCCTTGGAAATTGGCGGAAACCTAATCAATAGAGG
>CAYMXD010000327.1:0-3508 GCA_964394095.1 uncultured Mesohalobacter sp.
GAAATCATAGGGCAGAATGCCACAAGTTTGACAGAAATCCCAAACGATTTCAATACCTTTGACGTCAATTTTAATTTGGGTCTGAGCTATCCAACCTCATGGGGTTTGGTCATTGGGTTGCGATATTCCAGAGGTTTTATAGACGTCGATGCAGACGATGCTGTTTTCGATAAATCGCATTACAATTCAGCTTTGCAAATGTCGATTGAATACCGATTTTAAATTTTGATAGGCAAATGAACACAAATTCTTTTAAAATAAAATCTCAAGCTTGGCTTTGTCTAATATTTTTTATTGACATGATAGGGCTTTTGAATGCTCAAACCACCTTGGAATATGAGCACAGCATCAATGACAGCCTTAAGGGTCAGGTTATTGCTGAAAGTAAAGACAATGAAAATGATAGCATTTTTGATGGTAAGTTTCAGTTTTATACCACATTCGGGGATAAGGATTTACAGCAAAGGCTTGCGTCGTTAAGTTATAAAGGACAATATGCTGAAAATTTGAAAAATGATGATTGGTTATTTAGCTTCAAAACCTTTAAAGCTCATGAGAGTTTTTACGAAAAAGATTATCACTTAAATTACAAAACTTCGGGTGATGAATTTCTTATCAAAGCCAATTTTTTAAACGCCAAAGCTGAAGGAAAATGGGAAATAACCAAGCAAAACTTTCAAAATTCAGAACCTAGGGATTTTGTTTTTAAAATAGATGCCGAATTTGAAAAATCGAAATTGGTCAATGCCATAAAAGCCGAGTTCCCATCCGTAAAACTCAATGGGCAATTTGACGACAAGGGATTTATAGACGGGGAGTGGATTTTTTTACACGATATTAATGGAGTTGAAATTCACGACATCCTTAGTTTTAAAAATGGAGTTTTAGACCGAAGACAAATAAAAATAGAGGGTAAAGCATTTGATATCAATTTGTTAGGCTTAAATAAAAAAAGAGAGCACAAATTTGAAACCACAACTTACAATACAAATGTAAGAGACTTTTTCAACTTGGTTGAGTTTGAATTATCTACTGAAGACAACGAATTTTTATCTAAAAACATCCAAAAAATCAATGAAGATTCTATAGAAATATTAGATCAAATTCTTCAATCCTTTTCAGAATACAAGTCTATTGAAATTTGGCAACACTTTAGAGGAAGCGAAAAACTAACGGCGGGTTTGTTTAAAATTAAAACCCATCCTTTGTCAAAAAGCGAGCGTAATCGTATAGATAAAATGACTGTGAAGTTCTTTGAAACCTCTGAGCAAATCCAACAAGTATTTGAACATCCTAATTTTGATGTGGGTAAATTGAATTATAAAGCACTGAACAGATACGAAGCTGTATTAAAAGCCTACCAAAAGCGTTTAAAAGGTGTAAAACCTACAGTCGAAATACTCAATTTAAAGGCCGTCAAATACATCAATCGTGAAGAGATTTTACCACTATTGCTTCAGCAAAATCAATATCCTGAACAAATAGTTTTTCAATTTAAAAACGAAGAATTTACTGAAGACTATGATTTTCCGGATTTTGCAGAAGCTGATCAATTTGAGTTAGAACAACTCTCAAAACTTATTGATGTTGTGAGTAATGATGTTGCAAAGATTGATAAAGAAGCCACCGAAATGTTTGAAAAACTGTCTAAAAAAGCCGCCCTTTCAGACCGGGAGAAAGAACTTGTGAACTTAAAAAAACAGGTTGTGGCTTTATTTGATAATGCCAAAACTAAAAGCAACTATAACGCATATCACAAGGAACTTTCAGGGCCTTATATTTCAGCGATAAATAAGTTTTTCAATGAATACACCAATCTTTCAGTCGATGAAAAAAAGGAAAACATCGATTGGTATATCGGTTGTTTCGAAAATTTTATTTTGGCTTATGAAGAAATTGCTGATTTTCCAAAAAAACTAAACTGGTTGGATGAATTGTACAGCAAAACCAGTTTTAACCCCTTTCTGATGGAAGAGATGACCGAAAGGCTAAAAGAGCGTATATATAAAGCCTTTGAAGACTATCTTTTTCCGGAGGTGTTGGAGGAATTAAAGCAAACAGATAATTGTGATGATATTGTCAAAACACTCCATAATTTCACAGCCGTTTACGAGAGAATGCTGGTTTTAATCGATGAAGATACGTCAGACATCGAGAAAGAGCTGAAACGAGAAAAAGACCCGGAAACCATTTTAAACATACTTGAAGTTTCTAATAATGAATAGACCTAAGCTTAGCTTTTTTAAAAGCTTTTTCTTTATCAATTTTGGTTTTTTAAGTGTGTTTAGTTACCACTTAATGGCTCAATCTATAACACAATTAGAAAATGAGTTGGATTCACCCGAAGTTTCAATCCTCGATGAACCTCAGTCTTTACTATGGTTAGGAAGTTATGGCACGTTTCGATTGAGTGAAAACCTCTATTGGCACGCCGAACTGCACTACAGAAGGCGAGAAAGTGAGAACCAACTTTTTTACGGAAAAATGGCTCAAATCTATAATCGACATGGATTAAAATATATTCCAGTTAAAAACTTTAGTGCTACTTTGGGAGGTGTTTTACGGATAGATTTTGGAGAGCAGGAGGGAGAAGGTTTTAATGATGTGGTATTAGAACCGCGCATTTGGCATGAATATATCTGGACAATGCCGTTTAACCACTTTAGGATTTACCACAGGCTTAGGATAGAACACCGCTGGAAACGAGGTTTTGAAAAGGGCGCTAAATATGATTTCAGAAACCGCTGGCGTTATAAATTTTTGATGAAAATCCCTTTAAATAAACCCAATTTGGAGCCCGGAGCCTTTTATTTTAGTCCGGATATAGAACTTATTATGCAAAGCGGAAAACCAGTTACTGATGATCCTTTTGAAGATTTGCGTATTTTTCCTACTTTTGCTTATATCGCAAGTCCAAGACTTACGTATTCAACCGGACTCATGTTCACCACTGGTCAAACTGCAGATTCAGGGTTTATTTATAAACAGAGATGGGTGCTGAGATTTAATGTATATTTCAATCTTGATTTAAGAAAATTTGACCAAAAAATCCCTGAAACTAATATTTTAGACTAAAAAACGAAAACCTCAACAACATGAGTTTAAAAGATAAAAAAGCAAAACGGCTTTATAAAAGTTTATTCATCTTTACCAGCATTCTTTTAATTTTAGTTCTAAGTTTTTTGGTATTTGAAATTTACAACAAAGACGCCTCTTCTAAAAACAAAACTTTTACCCAAGATGATTATATGCATCAAGTTGAGGTGAGCCGTCAGCTAAATTCGGTTTTGAAAATAGATTTTGAGTTGTTAAAAACCAAAGACTTTAAAACATCACTAAAATCCTATCAATCCCTTCAAAATGAAATCGATACAGATACAATTCGTCAACTGCTCGAAACCAGGATAAGGCTTTTGAAAGATACTTTAAATACCATAGGTAATGGAAACTCCAGAAAAGACCTAATTAATGTCCTTAGTCAAACAAAAATTATAAATGACTCATTGCA
>CAYMXD010000328.1:0-2373 GCA_964394095.1 uncultured Mesohalobacter sp.
AGTTTTTCTAAAATCTTTTTCCCGTTGATATCAAGTATTGTTAATTTGCTCAAAGCGACTTCAGATTTTATATTCAATTGTTCATTAACAGGGTTCGGATACAAAGTCATCTTATCTTGATTAAATTCAGTATTTGATAAAGAAACGCAAGATACTGTAATATCCCACCCTGCTGAGCTAATCGTAAAATCTGATCTAAACTCAACAGTGATAGCTCCTGCCGGATTAGTTGCTTGGAAAAATGTAGTCGGTAGATTTGAGCCTGTTAAGTCTATGCCATCTGCAAATGGGGCATCATTAATAGATTCGCCATCGTAAATCGTCATAAAATCGAATCCTGATTCTATGTCAAAGCTATTAATATCAAGAGCTATTGAGCTACCTGGCAAATTAGGGTAAAATGTCTTTATTACTACTTCATTATCGCTATAGTTATCATTTAATCCACCTGTGTCTGTAAAAGTTTGAGTAGAACACCAATCATCGTCTGTAAGATAGTTTAGTTGAAATGAACTTCCAAAATTTCCATTAGAACAAAGATTGGCTACCTGAATGGTGTAGTAGGTGTTGGGTTGAACATTATTAAACACAATTGAATTGCTATTTGTCGTGATAAACGAACTTGGTGATGTATTACTTTCAAAAACTCTATACTCCCATGAGTTAGAAATCACATCATCAATAGTTATAGTCAATGAATTTAAATCTGTTTGATTAATACTAACACCTGCAATGGTCTGCATACAAGACGTAATACAATCTGTACCAAGACATGATTTGGTGTCTATATTTGAACTCATATAAGAGCCAACTTGTGGATGAAAGCCTTGAGCAAGATTAATGCCGGTAGAGTCTAAATGACAATAACTCATAATTGTTCCACCATTTGCAGGGATTGGGCCATTATCACAACCTTCAGAATAATCATTATTTGGACCACAAGAATCTATTGCGGTATCATTACTATTCCAAAAGCAGGCATGAGTATGGGGTGAGCCTAGAGAATGTCCCATTTCATGTGCAATCACACCCACAGTCCAGGAATAAGTTGGCAGCTCTTGGTAAAAAAAAGACGCCCCTGAAAAGGCATGACGAAAGTCTTGACACAAGCTATCTAGATAAGCCACACCTCCTGTAGCAGGAAAATCAATAAGATGAGCTAAATCTCCATTAAAAGCTATACGGTTATCTCTAAAAAAAGAGAGTTTATCACTATTACTCCCGGTATAGGGGTCAGTTTGCTGCCAAATTAACACATCACTTAAAGCCATTGGTATGCTAGAGTCACTATATAAACTCGCTACAATATTATGCACTGAGGTTATCCAGTTCATTTTATCATCAACTGAAGCTGAATTGGTTAAATAAACGTCATTCGTTAGTTCATAAAACACGCGTACACAGTTTGAAGAAAGCTTAGAAGAGTTTGAAATGTCATTTTGAGGGGTGAGGTTAACGTCTTGCTGAAGTTCATCGGCTTCACAAACAAAATTTTGGGTTACTGTCATTTCGCTATCTGTGTAAATAACATGATTTGATGATTCTTTAAGTTGACCAATAATAATGTTCCCTGTATTTGTTTGAGCAATTACCCCGTTTACACTTCCGGCAAATAGATTAAATACTGCCAAAGTTTCTCTATCACCATCAACTATTCCTCTGTAATACAATCCGGGCTTGTAATTTAAAAGCTCGTCATTTTCATTTCTTAGGCTAAAATCTTCAGATAATATATCCTGTCTTTGCATTTTAACCCATAATGTCTGGTTTTTATATTGTACTTTAAATTTTATAAATTTAGGCTTGTCCTCCTGAATCTGTTCTAATACATTCAGATCAATACTTAAAAAACTAGCATCTGTTGCTATATGTCTTATGGATGGTGAAATGCTTTGTGAGCTTGAAGAAAATACGTTATAATTCTTATAGTCTTGTACATTTTGATTTGCAAATTGAACGGCTTCTTCGGCTGATTCATAGTTTTGACCTAAAAGAAAATTAATATTTAAACATAAAATAACTGCGACATAAAAATAGGGTTTCATATAAGAATTTTAGTATGCTGTGTGTATAGATCAAGATCTTAAAGGCTAAAAATAAGCTATTTTTCGAAATTATTGTGATGATACCTTTATGTAAATTAAAAAAAACTTAAAAGCTTAACTTTTTTTATTGAATCTTATCAATCTATAGAAGCATCTGATAAGCTTCATCAATATAGATATAACAATCAATAGGAAATGCATTAACTTTTGTAGGAGCTCTTTGATGGCCGAGCCTTACGATGATTAAATCATCTTCTGGAATGCTGATAACGTATTGCCCCAAAATGCCGCGCATAGCAAATATCTGCTTGTCTTTGTAGTTTGATAG
>CAYMXD010000328.1:2383-3498 GCA_964394095.1 uncultured Mesohalobacter sp.
CGAACTTTCAAATTTTGGTGTTGTAGCTATGTCTACAAAACTGCTGTCTATAAGTTGCTGGCCTTTCCAATGGCCTTTGTTTAAATACAATTGACCAAATTTGGCAAAATTACGGGCGTTTGTAGAGACACAGCAATAAGCTTTTTCTACGCCGCCTTCGTCATCTAACTGCCACAAGCCAAAATCGTTCATGCCCATGGGTCGCCAAAAGCTTTGGCTTAAATATTCAGAAAGTGATTTACCGGTGGCTTTTTCAATGACCATAGCCATTAACTGCGTGTTTCCACTTAAGTATTTGAATTCCTGTCCCGGCTTTTCATCTATGGCTAAATCTAAAATCAAATTGTCCAATCCGGCATCGTAATACGCCTGTGCCGTCATAGAAAATGGCGAATAGTAATTTTCATTCCAATTCAATCCGCTCGACATAGAGGCTAAATCCCCAACTGTACATTTTGAAGCATATTCGCCTTTAAAGTCAGGGAAAAAATCGGTTAGTGGTTGGTCTAAACTTTGGATGTGCCCATCCTGAATGGCCTTAAACAGTAAACTTGTTGTTATGCTTTTGGCCATGGAAAACGAATTGGTTTTAGAGTCTTTGGAGTAGCCTTCGGCATAATTTTCATAGAGGATTTCGCCGTTTTTAATGATCAGAAAAGCAATTGTACCGTACTTTTCATTGGTGTCTTTCAACCTATCTGTTGGTTTTAAAGTATTATAGTCTTTGTGTTCCTTCCATTGCTGAGGCGTTGAGGTTTCAATTGTTCTGTTAGTAAAATAGGGATGATCATCAATAAAAGCGGTTTTATGACCGGTCATATAAACTACTCGAGCGCCTTTTAAAATGTAGCCGTAGCCGGTGGCATAAAGGCCAACAACCAGGACTAAAATGATGATGATAAACCATTTCAAAAATTTTGCTATTGTTTTCATAAAGTGTTTTTGTTAGAAGGGTGATGACAAATATCGGGTTTTAATAGACGAACAGCAACAGCTTCAAAACTAAAAAGCTTATTGACTTAGGTGTTTTAATTAATACATTTATGTCTTGATATTCAAATATATTTCTTCTTTGTGAGCCCCTGCCTTTGCCGGTAGGCAGGTTTGTGTCTACT
>CAYMXD010000329.1:0-3495 GCA_964394095.1 uncultured Mesohalobacter sp.
TTTTCGATACTTTAAAGACATCATCCTGATTTAAGTTATCGACAAGTTTTAGTTTAAAATCATCCCCATTTTCAAGGTATAATTTTTGTTTATTTTGAGCCTGTAAGGCCATATTGTAAAAACTAAGGACGATAAGAGGCGATTGCTTAAAATTCGAATTACCTTCAATTGCGGCATTAAATCTAAAAATATTCCCATCAGATTCCAGTAGTGGTAAATCGTTGCTGAAAGACAGTGCTTTTTCAGGATTAGAGCTTTGGTAGTAGCTTTCAAAACTTGGGTAATCAAAATTTTCTATATTTTCGGTAAATACATCTTCAAAAATAGGATGATCAAAATTGATGTTAGTTAATTTTAGCGAGCTTTCATTCAGTCCTGCAAAAGGTTTCAAGCCCAGTTGTTTAAACAAAATATTGTAATTTGAAGGGCTTATGTCATTCCCGGGAATAATAATCAGCACTTTGGTGGTTTCAACGTAATTCTCAGCGGCAATACGCAAGGCGTTTGGAAATTGGTTTAATTCATTAAGAATAACAACATCAGCAGTATTAATAGCTTCATACTCTAATTTGTTGAGTGTGGTTTGCTTATAGTTAAACCTTTCTGTATTAAATATCTTATCTAAATATGTAGATACATTTTCAGAAATCACCAGGACATTGATAGGATCGGGTTGTTGCATTGAAAAAAACAATTCGTTATCGTAGCTCAAACCTTTGTCTTCTATAGTTATTCTACCGTTTAAAATCTCTTCCTCCTCAAGACTTATGCTGTAAGTTTTATCGGAATTATCATCAAAATCTAAACTGAATTTACCTAATAATCTTTTGTCATTATAGATTGAAACAGGCAGGGATTGAGAGGTTTTTTCTGAACAGGAAATTTTAAATTTGAGCGTATTCTCATCTGCAGAAGTTTCTAAAAATGCAGTATCAATACTAAAGTTAATTTTTTCCTGAGCATTATATTTAACAAAGTGATAATTGTAGGCTTCTTTCAATTTTAAACTATCGGTATTGTTGAGGTTTTGAAAGTCAGATAAAATAATGAGTTCATTTTCTGTGTTCAGTGAAGATGAATTAAAAAGGCTTTCCGTTTTTGTTAAAATTGAATTCAAATCTAGAGGATTGTTGGTGTAATTGATATCGTAGATTAAACTCTTAAGATCTTCAGCTCTAAGATTTTTAAAACTTTCATGATGAGTAGCAAGGTTATAGGTTTCATTTTCTGGAAGGACTTCAAGAATTTCTTCTTTTGCTTGGTTTAGAAGTGAGGTTGCTTCGCCATTTAAAGACATGCTAAAAGAATTGTCTAGGAAAATGCTGATTTGTTTTGGTTGTGTTTTTTTTTCAGGATGAGGAAAGTAAGGTTGCGCAAAGGCTAGAACCAAAGAGCTTATAATCAGCAGTCGTGTAATTAAGCTTAACCATTTTTTTAATTTTGAACTTTTTCTAGAAGAAATGACTAATGTCTTAAGAAGAACAACATTAGTGAAGGGTTCCGGTTTAAACTTCCTTAATTGAAACAAATGAATAATAAGCGGTATTGCCAGAGCAAATAAACCGTATAATACTTGAGGATAAAGAAATTGCATAAACCTATTTACAGATGTTTTGGCAAATATAAGTATTGCAGAAGCTACAAAGCCTTAAGCTCAATTATTTTTCAATACTAAAGGAGAACTTTGTGTACACACCCTCTTCAGAATCAATATTTACTTTTCCACCTAAGTTGTTAATTAGTTTCCTCACTGTAGAAAGTCCGATGCCATTGCCTTTTTGCCCACGTCTATCTTTGTCTGCAACAGTAGAAAACAATTTGAAAATATCCTTTTGTTTTTCTTTTGGAATGCCAATACCATTATCCTTTACTGAAAAGTAGTAATAATCTTCATCTTGAGTAACATTAATATCAACAATTATCTTGTCTTTATCATTATATTTCAGGCTATTACCAATTAAATTAAGCAGAATTTGTTCCACTGCTGTGGTATTGCATTTTATGGTAAAGTTCTTCTCAGGTAGGTTAATATCACAATTATCATTTACATCCAGCAATTCGATTATATTTTCTAAGAGTTCATGAATATCAATCTTTTCTTTTTCTTGATTTTCAGTAATTTGGTCACTTTCATAGTGCGTTAAGATGTTAGAAATATAATCACTCATCTTAAAAGCGGACTGTTTTAAATTATTCAAATATTGAAAGCCCATCTCATCTAAACTCTCTTTATATTTACTTTTAAGAATATCTATGGTAATAATAATATTAGACAGGGGCATTTTCATGTCGTGAGAAACTACACCGGCAAAATTACGCAATTGAGCATTTTTTTCTTTTAAGTTACTTTGAAACTCTCTTAGGTTTTGATTTCTTGAGCGAAGTTCTAATAATTTTATGGCTTGATTGGCCAAGTTTTTTAAAGCAAGCTTTTGCTGATCTGTTAGCGTTTTAGCTTTAAAGTCAATTACACAAATCGTACCTAAAACATGCCCACTTTCATGAATTAAAGAAGCACCGGCATAAAATTTTACACCTTTCTCCGTAACGAATGGATTATCTACGAATTTTTCATGTTTAGAAGCATCCTCTATTTCATATATTATATCTGGTTGTTGGATAGCATGAGTACAAAAGGAATCACTTCGTTTTGTTTCGCAGGTATCGATGCCAACTTTAGACTTAAGCCATTGTCTATTTTTATCGACTAGGCTTATAAATGCAACAGGTGTATCGCAAATATAAGCGGCTAATTGAGTGATTTCATCGTATTCTCTTTCTGGTTCTGTATCTAATATATTTAAAGCCCTTAGAGCTTTAATCCTTTCTTGTTCCTGAAAGCTTGTTTCAATATCTTGCATATGCTGTGAAAATACTGCAATTTAATAAAAAATTTAATAAAATGCTAAGGTATTTTATGTCAAAAAAAAACCGCCATAGTTTTGGCGGTTTTTACTTCATATGTTTTAAATAAATTTAGGCTTCTGCAATGACTTCAAAAGTAAAGTCGATTACCACTTCGCGGTGAAATCTAATTTTAGCATCGTATTGGCCTAATCTTTTAATGTTGCCACCAAATATTGAAATAAATTTTCTATCAACTTCAATGCCTTTATCAGCAAGAGCATCGCTAAGGTCGGCATTAGAAATACTACCAAATAATTTATCTCCACTTCCTGCTTTTGCGGTAATTTTCAACTCTAAATCGTCTAATTTAGAAGCTTCTTCTTTGGCTTGCTTAATAGCTTCTTGTTCTTTGTGTGCGCGTTGCTTAAGGTTTTCTGCCAATACTTTTTTAGCAGAAGATGTTGCTAAAACCGCAAATCCTTGTGGGATTAAATAATTACGGCCATAACCATTTTTTACAGTGACTACATCATCAGCAAAACCTAAATTTTCAACGTCTTTTTTAAGTATAAGTTCCATGTTAATTCGTTTTATTTAAGTAAATCGCCTACATAAGGCATTAATGCTAAGTGTCTTGCGCGCTTTACA
>CAYMXD010000330.1:0-1651 GCA_964394095.1 uncultured Mesohalobacter sp.
TAGCATTTATAGTATTATCAATAATTTTAGCTTCATGTGGAAGTAAAAAAAGAAGTGTTTCAACACCACCAGAACAAAATACCCAAACACCATCAACAGAAGACTCAAAAGTTTATGATAAAGTTGGAACTGTTAAAACCCCGCCTAGAAATTTAAATCTGACAGAGTCTTATATCTATCAATTTGCAGACATCGCAAAACAGGAAATGCGTTTATTCGGAATACCGGCGAGTATAACATTAGCACAAGGTATTTTGGAGTCTGGTAATGGACAGGGCGAATTGACCAGCCGATCTAAGAATCATTTCGGTATTAAATGTAATGGTTGGCAAGGCGCAAAAGTATATCACGACGATGACACTGCGCAGGAGTGCTTTAGAAAATATACCCACGCCGAATATTCATACAGAGACCATTCTTTATTCCTATTCAACAGAAGTCGATACGGGTTTTTATTTAATTATGATGTTACCGACTATAAATCCTGGGCAAAAGGTCTTAAAAAAGCAGGCTACGCTACCGACCCCAGATATCCTAATAAACTTATCGGATTAATTGAACGATATGAGCTATATAGATACGATGAAGAAGTTGCTAAAACTTTGAATGTAAAACCTAAAATACCTCAAGATCATCAATCTAATACTACGCAAAGGCCGGTTAAAGAGGATAACAGCAGTACTACTGTTTCTCATGTAGTTAAAAAAGGTGACACCTTATACAGTATATCAAAAAAATATGGGGTTGAAATTGAGAAGATTATTAAACTCAACAAGATTAAAAACAATATCATTAGTATTGGTCAAACATTAAAATTAGAATAAACATATATGATTTATAAAAGAAGTAGTGCACTTTTCGACGAAGCCAAACGATATATAGCAGGAGGTGTAAATTCACCCGTAAGAGCTTTTAATGCCGTTGGTGGCGATCCGATTTTTGTTAAACGTGCCAAAGGAGCTTACATTTATGATGAAGATGGGCGAGAATTAATCGACTACATTTCTTCTTGGGGCCCGATGATTCTTGGTCACGCTTTTGAGCCTGTTACGGAAGCCTTAATCGAAGCTGTAAAAAAAGGAACCTCTTACGGTATTCCAACTGAATTGGAAACTAAAATAGCCAAACTAGCGGTAGAAATGGTGCCGCATATTGATAAAATCCGCTTTGTCAACTCCGGAACAGAAGCTTGCATGAGTGCAGTGAGACTGGCTCGAGGTTATACCAAAAAAGATAAGATTATCAAATTTTCAGGCTGTTATCACGGCCACAGTGATGCGTTTTTAATTCAGGCCGGCAGTGGTGCGGTCACTTTCGGCTCGCCTAACAGTCCCGGCGTGACAGCAGGGACAGCAAAAGATACTTTGCTGGCAGAATATAATAATCTTCTTCAGGTCGAAGAAATTATCCAAGCGAATCAAGGCAAAATTGCAGCCATCATCATCGAACCGGTAGCCGGAAATATGGGTTGTGTGATACCTGATGACAACTTTATAAAAGGCCTGAGAAAAGTCTGTGATGATAATAACATACTTTTGATATTTGACGAAGTCATGACCGGCTTTAGGTTGGCCAAGGGCGGAGCGCAGGAGACATTAGGTGTAAAAGCGGATATTGTCTGTTTTGGAAAAGTCATTGGTGGTGGTCTGCC
>CAYMXD010000330.1:1751-3481 GCA_964394095.1 uncultured Mesohalobacter sp.
CCTATCAAATTAACCGCTATGGCTCAATGCTTTCTGTTCACTTTACAGATGAACCTGTAAAAGATTTTATAACTTCAGCTAAGGGTAATAATGATCACTTTAAAAACTATTTTCACGGCATGCTGGAGCAGGGTATTTATTTACCGCCCAGTGCTTTTGAAAGCTATTTTTTAAATGATGCTTTAAGTTATGAAGATATTGACAAGACGGTGGAGGGGTTGAAGAAAGTTGAGATCTAATACTATTAAAATTAACATTGATTCTGCTTTTGTAAATATAATGAGTATTAAATTATTGATAATTTTAAGCTTATTTATTAATTAAAAATAATTTACTTATAAATAACCCAAAAAAAAATGAAAACTACATATTTAATCTTATTTCTAAGTACAAATTTCATTTTTGCTCAAAACCTTCTTGGAAGTAAATTTGTAGATTATGCAAACACACATTCTATTGACGAAGACGGTAATACAATTGCTGTTATAAATAAAATTCCAAACACAAATCAAAACATTGAAGTTTTTGATTTTGTCAATGATGAATGGCAGCAAAGAGCATCCAATCCCGGTTTTGTTGGATCTCAGGTTCAACTCAGCGGTGATGGAAATACATTAATCATTGGTGCGCCCAGTTTGTCTCCTCCAGAAAGAGTCAGTATTTTTCATTGGGATGGTACAAGCTGGAATCAACGCGGGAATGATTTTACTTCAAACACGGCAAGTACAACATTCGGAACTCGTGTTTATATTAATAATAACGGTTCAAAAATCTTTTTTAGAGGCACACAGGGTGAATATTTCAATTACCATTGGAATGGTAATACTTGGGTATTAATAGACACTTTAAATAATTTAGGCCCAAACGAAATTTCAATTAATAGTACCGGAACAAGATTAGCCTATACCGAAAACAATTCGACAAGTAGTTCCATTGCAAATTATAATATCAAAATTTTAGAACTCGACGATAATAATAACTGGCTTCAAATCGGAAATGACATCAACAATCCATTACTTTTATTTTCATCTAATGTTCTCCTAGCCTTAGATTTCAATTCTGATGGTAACCGATTAGCTATATCCTCGGCTTTTTCATTCGAATTTAACTCTTCGGCCGGTGCATTTGTAGTTTATGAATTTGTAAACGGTCAATGGAGTCAATATGGTGACATCATCACCGGCGATAGTGAAAATCAATTTCTGGGAGCGGACATTGCCTTAAGCGCCAATGGGAATAAAATAATCGCCGGCATTCCGGCAAGCAATGCATTCGGACAAGGCTCAGGTGAAAGTAAGTTGTACGAACTTGAGACAAGTACAGATAGTTGGAATGAAATTTTGGCTGTAAATGGGGAATTAGCCGGAAGTCAATCAGGAAGCATCGTGGACATCAATGGCTCAGGTGATATTTTTAGTATTGGTGCAGATGGTATTTTACCACAGGTAAGGGTTTTCGGGGATAATATTTTAAGTACAACTACGAATACCTCTTCGACTTTCAAACTATATCCAAATCCAAGTCAAGGTGAAGTTTTTTTAGACATAAACCAGGAGTCTCAACTTCAAGTTTTTGATCTTAATGGTCGTTTAGTAAAAAATAATCGAACTTTAAATCCCGGAAAGAACATTGTAAACTTAGAAGGATGGGAAAGCGGGGTTTATTTTATTAAAATATTAAATGCTGATGGTCAGGAGGTTAAGAAGTTAATTATTTTATAGCCTTTTTAT
>CAYMXD010000331.1:0-3478 GCA_964394095.1 uncultured Mesohalobacter sp.
CTATTCCATCTATGATGATAATTTCTTTAGCATTATACTATTGCACTCCCCAAAAATATTGCACTAAGACATAAATCTGTATTTATCCTGACATTGTTTTCTAATTCATCTTCAATAACAATGTCGCATTCTGCATAAATTTTATGATGTTTCCTAAAACAAATAAATTCTCCAATACTATTTGATGCCTGTATTTTCGTAAAGAAGTTCTGGTGTTTCATGTTGTTTTAATTCATAGGGGTAATTTTTCAAATCCCGATGAATTTAAATGGCTCAGATGCTTTAAACTCACCTGAAGTTTCGCCTGAATAGGTTTTATTATCCGATAGATCTAATTTTTTTACAATGGCTTTTTCACTAAAATCAATTTTCTTCAAATCGACCCAAAACGTATTTGGTGTCAAGGCGGACTCAAAATAATAAACCAAGTTTTTTTGATCAGCAACCACACGCCAACGGGTTGTTGATAAATTAGGGTAGCCCTCAATTTGAAATCCGTAGGGTACAGAAACATTCCTATTTACGCTAAAAACACTTGCCACAGCAACTCTTGTATTATCTGTTTGTGGAATAGCATCGAGAAAAAAAGATGCCCTTACAAAGCGGTCTGCAGCAGTAACAGAACCTGGCAAAAAAGTTTTCCCAGGAATGTTCTTCCAATATTTTGTAATGGCCAATTGTTCTTCAAAGCTTGGATCGTTTGTCATTACTGTATAGTTTATATTGTGGTGTATTACCAGTTTGCCGTTGATGTATTCGAAAATAGCATTATCTCCGGTGGCATCTGAAATTGATAAATGAACCGTTGTAAACTTATTGGTTCCAGGAATAAAATCTGATACAATAGCGAAATTCTCCTGTTCTAAAGACTCTACTGCTTCTGCAACCGTAGCAAAATTATCAAGAACATATTGTGCCCAAAGTGAAATTGCCAATCCTTTCTTATTACCATCCATATTGAATTTTGGATACTCAGATTCCACAAGCCAAAGCATATTTGCCACCAATCCCATTTCATTCATACCATCTGGTGTTGAAATATCCCAAGAACTTACCACAAGACTTCCGTATTTAGAGACCCATTCTATACAATTACCTTCAACTTCTCCATTACGCGGCATACCTCTCGGGAAAACCCATTGATTCGCCGGAATTTCAATTGAAAAATCCATAGTCCTGCCTGTTAAAACGCTGTTATTTGGTCCTTTATAAACGATTCTTGTACACATATTTGATACCTTATAATATTGATTTATGATAATTCTAACTCATGCCCGTGATTAAGCTCAAATATCTAAAAAAGATAAAAGCACAGGCATTAGCAATGTGGCTATTTTTTTTAATATAGTTTGTAATTTATTGATAATTTTCTGTTTCTGTAGTTTTCATTAATGCTATAGTTTTTAAATGATTCGTAATGGTCTGACTATGAGTAGATGCATTGGTTAATACTTAACTTTGCAAGCCGACTTGCCGACCTTTAAGCAGGTACACATCAAGCTGAAAATCATCGTTGATATCCAGAAGAAGACAAGAACAACCAAATACTAATAACAATTGCTGCATTATTTTTTAATTTTCAATCCAACTATAAAATTTGATGTTATTCCAACCATATATAGAAATAGTAACTCCAGAATTTTCTTCAATGTTATCTGATGAATAATCATTCAATATATTAGCTAAATTGTTAAATTCTATTGTATCTGAATATTTATAATATTTAGAGGGATGATTGACCCAATTTCCATCAGTTGTTTCTGGGTAAGGTATCCTTCCTTCTCCTTCAAAATCAAATTCTACAAAATCAGGATTTTGCTCAATAATCGCTGAAAAATCAGGATAGATATTAGTATTATTTATATTGGTACCACAAACATATGCAAATGAATTTTCAGGAATTCTAAACGTGTTATTGTATAAGGAATTAGTAAAATTTTTTTCGATGAGTGTTACAGATATTTTTTCTTCGTTTATGTCTATAGAATATTTATCAATTATATTTCCATTCAAAAAGGTTATTTTATTTATGTCCTCAGTCAATTCTAAATAGGTTGTTGCTGGACCAATTGCGGTAAAACACAATTCGGGTTCAATTATCTCCTCAAATCTTACGATTAGTTCTTTGTTATTTATAAACTCTGTTGTTGACATTACGTAGTTGACACATGGATAAGTTTCAGAGGTAATTAGTTTTAATTTTAAAACTGGCTCTTGAATTTCGTTAGTCGTATAAATTTCTTCTGCCATAAAATTTATATCGGAATCAATAAAGTTCTCAAGTATATATTCAGTATAATCAGAATCATTTAAAACTTCATCATCGTCAGAATTACAACCTAAAAAAGTAAACCCAATTAAAGTAAAGATTAAAATATTTTTCATAAGATTGTTTACAAATTAGACGCGATTTCTCCCTCCAAAGATGGAAAAGTGAGTTATAATTTTCATGATTTAAATATACAAATTGCTTGCGATAAAACAAGTCTAAATTTTCGTCTGCAGGCGAGGCATAATTTTGAGCAATCCTCCCAAATTACTCGTAGCCATTGTACACATTTTTTTATTGATTAATATGGTAAACCATTTCATCTTCTCTATCTCTATATCTTATTAAATTTCCGTCACTTGAGTACTCAAACTCATATGGATATATAAATTCTTGATTATGGATGTTATTGTTGTTTTTTTCGGTTATTGATGTAACATTATTTTCAGATAAATACGCTGGCCCCACATATGGAAGAAAAATACCATAGGCTATGAAGAATCCTTTAAATGGATTTATTTTGTCGTCATATTCATACCAGTAAGTATAATCTTGGCTTGAGCTTTGTCTTTCTATCCGTGTTATATTTTTAAAATTTTCATCATAAAAGAATTTAGTTACTCCGAAATCCACTTCATTGCCTGCACCTCTTGAATCTGACCATATTTCTTTGACTTTTCCGTTTTGATAATATCCTATGTAATATTCTTGAACAGTAAATTCACTATCCATAAAAATGCTTTTTAAAAGGCCATCATTATTATAATTAAATGTGTAGTTTTTAATGACTTCATATTCATTACATAAGTTTGTTCTTGTAGAAACTACGCTTTCGATATTTTGAGACGAATTATATTCAAACTGATAGATATTCTTTTCACATTGCTGGTAATGAGGTAGATAAAAAATCATCTTGTCAATAGCACTCCTGTTTTCAAGATATTCAAATTCCCATTTTCTATATGTGTTTCCATACATAACTAGAAAAATTGAATTAATGTTTTTGTCAAGATTTCCCATTGAAAGCTCATTTAAAATAACATTAGGTTCGTCTAATTCAAAACCTAATTCGGCGTGATTTAATGAACCACTATCTGTTACCCCTAAATTGTTTTCATCGTCTTTTTCACAAGCAACGAGGATGAATAAAAATAAGATTGGTAATATCTTTTTCATAATTGTGGGTTATATTGTCTGCGGTCTCGTATA
>CAYMXD010000332.1:0-3473 GCA_964394095.1 uncultured Mesohalobacter sp.
CCAAATATCAATAAAAGTGATGGAAAATTTTCAGTAAAAAAAGATGAAATTATTTTTGGTCTTTCTGCCGTTAAAGCAATGGGCGACAAAGCTTTAGAAAAAATAATAAAAAGTCGTAAAAAACAAGGAAAATATAATAATTTTCTTGAATTTCACAAAAGACCAAACACAACTAAAAAAGTATTAGAATCACTTATTACTGGTGGTGCATTTGAGTCTTTTAATGTTCCAAGAAAGGTTTTGTTTGAAAATATTGATGATTTGGCGTTTTTCAATGAAGCTTTAAAAATCGCTAAAGCCAATACAAACAATTTTCAGAATTTATCTCAAAAAGAACAAAGCCTAGTTATTTTGAAACACGCCATAGCAGAAGATGATCTAAATCTGGGGAACCTGCCTAAAGGATTGATTCCTTTTCACGAATATAAACACAAAACCCTTACCCCATTTGAAGAACATCTCGAAGAGTCCACGGCTTATGCTGAAAAAAATGGTGAAGTGAAATTGCACTTCACTATTTCTGAAGGTTTGGATGAGGAATTTAATCAGGTATTAGATCAATATTTAGAAAATCAGGCTAAAGATAATGTGAAATATAAGATAGACTACTCTTACCAAAAACCTTCAACCGATACCATCGCCGTCAATGAAGACAACACACCTTATCGAGACGACAATGGTGAATTGTTTTTCAGGCCTGGCGGCCACGGGGCGTTGATTTACAACCTCAATCAATTGAAAGCCGATCTGATTTTTATCAAAAACATCGATAATGTTTCCAAAAAAGATAAAGACAAAGCCGATACAACGACCTATAAAAAAGCCTTAGGCGGATTGTTACTTCAATTGAAAACACAACTTGACGACTATCTTTCAGTATTAGAATCCGGTTCGGTTGATGATGAAACACTTTCAGACATCAAAAAATTTATGAAAGAAAAGCTCAACATTGTCCAGCCCTCAGACTCCAAAGAAGAATTATTTCAGCAACTCTATAAACCATTAAGAATATGTGGCATGGTGATAAACGATGGTGCACCCGGAGGCGGTCCGTTTTGGATTAAAGACAAAGATGGACGCATCAGTCTTCAAATTGTGGAGACTTCGCAAATGGATTTAAGTAATGATAGTCAAAAAGAAATTTTAGAAAATGCTACTCATTTTAATCCCGTTGATATCGTCTGTTCTACCAAAGATCATAAAGGTGAAAAGTTTGATTTATTAGAATACGTCAATAAAGACCGAGCGTTTATCGCCAAAAAATCTGTGAACGGCCACCCGATAAAAGCTTTAGAACGCCCCGGCCTTTGGAACGGCGCCATGGAATATTGGCATAGCATTTTTGTGGAAGTGCCTTCAAGCACGTTCAACCCCGTAAAAACGGTCGTCGATTTATTAAAACCCGCACACCAAAACCAATAATGCTCAATTTTGATGACATATTGAAAGAAGTTGAGTTTTCCACCAGTTTAAGTGGTGGTGCCGGTGGACAGCATGTCAACAAAACCGAAACCAAGGTCAATCTAGGCTGGAATGTAAGTCAAAGTTCTGTTGTAAATGAAGCTGAAAAAGAAAGAATCTCAAAACGCTTGCAAAACCGAATCAACCAAAATGGTGAACTCAGACTCAACTGCAGCGAAACCCGTAGCCAGCATCAAAATAAAAAAATTTTAATTCAGAGGTTTCAAAATATACTTGAAACGGCCATAGCCAAACCTAAACCGCGCAAACCCACTGTAACCACTAAGAAAGCAAAGCTCAAAAGACTAAAGAACAAAGCTAAACAGGCAGAAAAAAAGGCTTTGAGGAGAAGACCTGATCTTTGATATGTTATTAACTTTTTTGCTTATTCTAAGATGAATAAATCATTAAGATTTAACCCAAGTGTTTGAATATTTTAAATTATGACTATATTTATACGCATTTTATAACATGAATACATTAAAATTATCTATAACGCTTTTTTTAATAATTGTCTTCTCAGATGTTTTTTCACAGGGCTATTATGAACATGAGTTTGGTTTTAATACTGGTATTTATCAATTAAGAAGTGATTATGGAGAAAGGTTTGATAGCGAAACAAATTTTGGCAATCAAGGAATTACTTTTGGGCTTAGTTATTATTTAAATAGGGCTTCCAGTAGACGAACTAATTATTTTAAGGAGCATGTTAAATACAGAATTGATTTTATCTTTTCATCGGTTAATTTAGAACACTACGGTGAATATGCCGATGATCCGAGACTTGAAGCTATGACCGGAACATTTAATAATCTTGGATTTAGTGCTGGTTTAGAATATTACCCGTTTGGAATTAAGATTCAAGAATACAGTAGGACTTATTCATTTTTTGAAAATTTATCACCCTATGCGGGATTTGGCTTAGGTGTTAACTATGTTAGCCCAGATGCTGAGTCCAGCCTCGAGGGTGGTTTAGACAACCCGGAAAACATTTTCCCTACTTTTGTTCCACAGGACAATGATGATGGCCTAAACCTAGATAGTAGAATAGTCCCAAGTTTAAATTTGAGATTAGGAATTAGGTTAAATCTTGGTATGAGAGATGGCATTATACTTGAAAGCAGCTGGATGTTGTTTGGCTCAGATCTGGTTGAGGGACTCAAACCTAATGGCCCTCAAAACAAATACACCGATTGGTCCTGGGGCATAAATATCGGCTACTCCAGACTATTGTTCTAATGTGGTATGGCTTCAATTAATTTCATGGTGTAAACTTGTGTAGGATTTTCATAAAGTTCATCTGACTCTCCCTGTTCTACAATTTTTCCATCTTTCATGACCAGTATTCTGTCTGAAAATTGTCTTACCACAGACAAATCGTGAGATATAAAAATAAACGTTAATTTAAATTCCTTCTTCAAATCTTCTAATAAGTTCAAGACCTGAGCTTGGACAGAAATATCCAAAGCAGACACGGACTCATCACAAATTATAACTTTTGGTTTTAAAGCCAAACAACGTGCAATGCCTATTCGCTGTCGTTGACCTCCGCTAAACTCGTGTGGATATCGATTATAATGTTCTTGTGACAAGCCCACTGCTTCAAGTAATCTATCAACTTCTTTGCGTCTTTCATTTTTTGAATTAATTAATTTGTGAACTTTCATTGGCTCTGCGATAGCATCGCCAATACTCAGTCTGGGATTTAATGAGGAGTAAGGATCCTGAAAAATAATTTGAATGTCTTTTTTTACCCTTAAATGCTGTTTTTTTGAAAATTGTGTAATATCATCACCTTTATAGTATATATGTCCTGAGTCTGAAGCAAGAAGTCCAGTGATAAGATGCCCTAAAGTAGTCTTCCCACAACCCGACTCTCCTACTATACCAAGTTTTTCACCTTCATAAACCTCTAAACTGACATCATCAATGGCTTTAAAATATGTAGGGTGACTTAATATTGATGAATTGACTTTGAATTGTTTCTGCAAGTTTTTCACTTCAATTAGGGC
>CAYMXD010000333.1:0-3458 GCA_964394095.1 uncultured Mesohalobacter sp.
TGAAAATCTAACAGCTTTAGAGTATAATGACAAAAAGTGGAATTTAATGAAATATGAAGATTTAGATCTAAACGATAACCAAAATAACAAAGACGATAATCCGTCTCAGGATCTATTGACGGCAATCACAATATTTTCAAAATCTAAACGCTAATTATCTGAGATCGTCCTTATTTTTAAATGAAAGTATATTTATTATGACGAGGTAACTCAAAACCTAAAACCACAAGTTTTTAAGTCAAATTTTAATGCTTATAATATCAAAAAACAACTGTTATACTTTTAAGTCTTTCATGTGCTGTTTAGCAGTCTTTTCTAAAGTTTTAGCTAAAAACTTCCAGATCTTTCTTTGGAGTAAAGAAAGGTTACCGGGGTAAATCATTTGATACTCAAAAGAAGTCTGCCCACCTCGTTTTAATTTAAAATCTCCGGCACCGCTACTCATGTTTAGTATCTTTTCTTTAACAATAGCCTGCCGCATCAACTCATAATTCATTAAGCGGTAAAGACCGAGTTTTTGAGGTAAGCTTTGATCATAACCAATAAATGAAGTATTAATCACCTTATCTGTTTCATAAATCCCCTGAACTGCTACAATCTTTTTATTTTCTCTGTCTTTCAATACTTCAAAACGTAATCGAAAATTTCCAATACCATCTTTAACAAAGGCTTCTGTATAAATAGGGTTGTAAATGGAATGTTTCTCGAGATACAATCTTTTATATAATTCTAATACCCTTTGGACGTCCTGATGGTTTTCCATATCTAAATCGGTCCAGTAGAAGCGGTCTTGTTTCTCCGCAAGCTTTTTATCCATTTGATAAGAACGCTTCTTTTTATAATTTGAAGATTTTGGGTCAAATATATAAACCTGACGACCTAATAAGGAGATATAGCCTTCATCTATAAACTTTCTAAAAAGCACCGGGTTGGTTTGAGGTTCAACACATTTATAAATAATGACCTGTTTAGGATAATGAGCCAAAAACTGATTAGTGAGCTTTTTTATATCATAAAATTGCCAATTTTTATTGTAGAGTGGTGTGGATGTAAGATTGTTATTTACCCAGAGGATATCTTTTTTTAAAAAAAGATTAGCTATTGGCAATAAAAACGGTGATATATATTTAACTAATCGTTTCTGCTGAATTGAATATTTAGACGATTTTAAAACCTCTTCTCTGGTATACAATATGTATTGAGTCTTAAATGAAGTAACATAACATCTATTTTTTTTATTCTTTGCTTCTGTGACGACAGGAATTTCGTTTATAGCCTTCCGATAGATATTAAGTAAAGCATCTGAATTCTCAATAAAAGGATTCGTTGATAGTGATATTTTTTTTACGAGTTGCAAAGTTTAGTTTTTAAGCAAGATATATATGAAATTTTACAATATTGAAAAGCCTATGTTGCTAAAAGATTATACTATTCGTTTTAAGGTTAACATATCGTAAAGCGGGTTGTTTCATATAGTATAATCTAGTTAATATTGTTTAATATGAAGAAACAAATCGACGCCCTAAGAGACGAACTTTTCAGTAAAGTTCACGGCAAAAATCTAGTGTATAACACCTGTTGGGAAGATCCAAAAATAGACAGAAAATTATTGGAAATTAATAATACTTCTGAAATAGTCATGATCAGTTCTGCTGGTTGCAATGCGTTGGATTATTTACTGGATAATCCTAAAAAAATTAATGCTATTGATGTCAACTTCAGACAGAATGCTTTGCTGGAATTCAAAAAAGCACTTTTCAGAACAAGTGATTTTAAAGAACTTTTTGCTTTTTTTGGAAATGGTTTTAATAAAGATGCTGTCGAAGTTTATCACCGGAAATTAAGAGGTGAAATACCAAAATCTGCTCAGGAATTTTGGGATAAAAAACTGTATTATTTCCATAAAAACAAAAAGAAAAAATCCTTTTATTTCTTTGGGACTTCAGGAACTTTTGCATGGCTTTTTAGCAAATACGTTCATAGAAATAAGAGACGCGCTGAATTGGTAGATAAACTTTTCGCTTGTAAATCTTTAGAAGAGCAGCAACAAGTGTATATTGAACTCGAACCCGTTCTGATCAGCAAGTTTGTAAAATGGCTAATGAACCGACACCTAACGATGAGTTTGTTGGGTGTACCGAGGTCTCAACGCCAATTGATTTTAGAAGAGTACCCCAAGGGTGGTGTGGGTGAGTTTGCCGCACAACGTTTAAAATATATCTTCACGTCCTTACCTATTCAAGATAACTACTTTTGGTATTTGTACACTTATGGTCGCTACACTCCAACTAACTGTCCGGAATATTTAAAAGCCAAGCATTTTTTAACTCTCGCTGAACGTGAAAACAATCTTAAAACCCATACCTGTTCTATTCAAAAATTTTTGGAAGATCATCCTAAAGCCTATTCACATTATATTCTTTTAGATCATCAAGACTGGCTAGCACATTACGCGCCAGAAGTTTTGATAAACGAATGGAAAGAAATTTTAAAAAACAGCAAATCCGGAACAAAAATACTAATGAGGTCTGCAAGTAAGAAAATTGATTTTTTCCCAGATTTTGTCATAAAAGCTGTGAGCTTTTCACCACTTGCCAGTCAACTCCATAAAAACGATCGTGTGGGCACCTACGGTTCTACTTACCTGGCAGTTGTGAGGTAGAAGATTAGGTACTAGATATTAGAAGTAAGAAAATAAGTTTAGATTTTGAACTTTACATTTAATTCCGAATTGCGGGTTTATTATTCCGGGTTACAAATTATTTACTATTAACTAACTCATCCATTACTAATTACTAACTGATGTTTCTTAGTTTTACATGTATAAAAATGTATATCCTTTAAATTCTGAAATTTATTTTTAGTATTATAAATCAACACTTTGAGGTCAAGTCGATCCTGTCTGCCGAACTGGCAAGTCCGATATTCAATTGCATTGCTTAAAAATTTTCATTAGGCTATTGTATTAAATTATATTTATTTGAATTGGAATATGGTCCGCGAACAACCATAAAATTTCATATAACACTTGGCTTAACGTTTTGATTTTCATTTAATTGTTAACTTTTGAATATTGATCAAAAATAGTTTATAAGTTTGTTATATTTTGTATTTGAATAATGAACCTGCCTCGCCGGTCAGGCAAGGAACGCTGATTAACGAATGATGAAGTGAAATTAATACTTCTAAAATCAACACTCCTTGTTCCTTGTTCGATATTCAATTATTTGGTTAAATTTTTTTGATCCAATCACAAATCGATAAAGTTATATGAATTGGAATATGGTCCGCGCCCATGCATAAACTTTCATATAACACTTGGCTTAACGTACTGATTTACATGTATTTAAATATTTTAGATGTTTTCAAAAAAAATGCAATTTATAGAGTCAAATGTTATCTCAATTGGAATATGGTCGGCGACCATTCAGGAACTTTCATATAACAAATGGCTTAAT
>CAYMXD010000334.1:0-3456 GCA_964394095.1 uncultured Mesohalobacter sp.
TCAACGTATATCATGAGACATCAAAAACATAGTTTTATCTTTCAGATCTGTTCGTTTTGATGATTACTTCTAAATTCTAATCTCTAACTTCTTGTTTCGGGTTTATTATTCCGGGTTTTTGGATTCTTGATTTTATTCCTGATTCCTTGTTTTAATAGATAATGAACCACTTACTAATTACTACTTACTAAAACTACCCTCTACCCGCTACCGACTACCCTCTATGCTTACTCATTACTAAAACCCCGCCGTGTCCTTTGTGGTCCTTTGTGGTAAAAAAACATTATATCATAATGGAAGTTAGGATTTATTCGTTTTTTCTAAAATAAGTTCAGCCTTTATTTTACATCATCGCTTATGGTTTCAATAGTCTAAATACTATAACTTTGCATCTCCTCTATTAATCCGAATAAGTGCATGCGTAAAAATTCACAACAGCAGATGTTATTTAAAATCATTCAATGGAAAGAGAAATACCTTTCTCAGCATCAGTTTGTGATTATTCTAAGTGCTTTAATAGGTCTGGGAGCCGGTCTCGTTGCTGTGGCGCTCAAAAACCTGACTTACCTGATTCAACAATTGGTTGAAAAAGGTTTGGTGTTTACTTTTCAACAGGTGTATTATTTTGTATTTCCTTTTATCGGTCTTTTACTCACTTATGTCGTCCTGAATCATATACTTAAAGTTCATATCGGTCAAGGCATATCATCTATATTATTTGCAATTTCTCAGCGAAAAGGATTTGTGAGACGTGTTCAAAGTTACGCCTCCCTCATTACAGCTCCATTAACCGTTGGTCTCGGCGGTTCTGTGGGTTTAGAGTCACCTACGGTAGCCACCAGTGCCGGATTGGGGTCTATTTTATCTAAATATTTTAAAGTCAATCAGGCTACAAGAACTTTATTGATTGGGTGCGCTGCAGCTGGTGCGATGTCATCATTATTTAAAGCGCCCATTGCTGCTATTATATTTGCTATAGAAATCTTTGCCTTGGATTTGACGTTAGTATCAATGATTCCTTTGCTCGTCGCTTCGGTATCTGCTATTTTCACCTCTTACTTTTTCTTTGGTTCCGATATCATTCTTCAGCCACAGGTCACCTCGGCATTCTATATAGAGGATGTGTTTTACTATATTGTTTTGGCTTTATTTTGCGCCGGTTTCTCTTTGGTTTTTGTGAGAATTTACAGCCGTACGTTTAAACTTTTCGAAAAAATCAACTCAAAACTCAAGCGTGTCTTGATTGGTGCGTTTATTTTAGGGGTTTTAATTTTTGCATTTCCTCAGCTATATGGCGAAGGCTATCCTTTTATGAACCAATTATTGGCTGGTGATTATGTGTTTTGGGAAGAATCTCAACTCAACTTTGGCTGGAACAATCTTTGGTTTTTTATAGGCTTTCTGTTTGTTTTGATGGTTTTTAAAATTATTGCGACATCGGTGACCATAGCTTCCGGAGGTGTGGGTGGTATTTTTGCGCCTGTTTTGTTTATTGGCAGTATTATAGGCAGTTGCTATGCTTTGGTCATCAATCAATTAAAAATTTTCAACCACGATATTTCAGATAATAATTTTGCTTTAGTGGCTATGGCAGGATTGATGTCAGGGGTCATGCACGCCCCACTAACGGCAATTTTCTTAATAGCAGAAATCACATCCGGACATAACCTTTATATTCCTTTGATGATATGCGTGGCCATTTCTTACGGCGTTAGTCAGCGTTTTCAAAGGCATTCCATTTATAATATTGAATTGGCACAACGCGGAAAATTGGTGACACACGATAAAGATGAAACCGTTTTAAGTCTATTGGAAATCAATCAATTGATAGAACGAAATTTTGTCATCCTTAGAATTGATATGTCATTGAAAGATGTCGTTTATGACGGTGTGGTGAAGTCTTCACGAAATATTTTTCCGGTTACGGATAAAAAGGGCGTGTTTAAAGGCATTTTGTTATTGGATGACATCAGAAGTATTATGTTCAAACAAGACCTTTACAATGAATTGATTGTTAGCGATTTAATGCAAACCGCTCCGGATGTCATTGATTTAAAAGATTGCAATGCTAAGGATGTGATGAAAAAATTTAAAGACACCGATGCTTGGAATTTACCGGTGGTGAGGGAAGGAAAATACATTGGTTTCATATCAAAATCTAAAATGCTCACGGCGTATCGTGATAAATTAGTAAGTTTGAGTGTACAATAAAAATCGAGTTATGAGAATTGTTTTATGGATTTGTTTTATCATGATGTGTGGTGGGTTTGGAACTGGTTTTTTTATGAAAATTGTTCAGGAAAATCCAGAGTTAGGTGATAAAATCATTGGTATCTCCGTCTTATTCAGTACCTTTATATTTATGCCTTTATTTCTTTACCACCGATGGAAAGATAAAGACATCAAAGATTATGTGCTGGATAAAGAAAAACTGGAGGAAATGCGGAAGAAGAATTTGTGACTGATATACATCACGACAACCTGCCTATCGGCCAGACAGGGACGCAAAAGAAACCTATTAAACACCTCATCTAAAGTATGAATAAATTAAACGAAATAGCTGAAAAACTTTATAGAGCTGAACTCGATAAGACACCGATTTCGCCAATCCGTACTGCATTTCCACATGAAAGAGATATTGAAGCGGCTTATGAAATTCAGCAATTGATTACTCAAAAAAAGACGACTGATGGCGCTAAAATCATCGGTAAAAAAATCGGTTTAACTTCATTTGCTGTTCAGAAACAGCTTGGTGTTGACGAACCGGATTTTGGAATTCTTACGGATAGAATGCAAATTGAAAACCACGGCAAATTAGACGCCAAAGCCTTGATGCAACCTAAAGCCGAAGCCGAATGGGCATTTATTCTGAAGCATGATTTAGATGCTGATGATTTAGACCTAGACAATATCAAAGATGCTATCGATTATGCACAGGTCGCTATTGAAATCGTTGGCAGCCGGATTGAAAACTGGAACATCAAAATTTCCGATACCATTGCCGATAACGCCTCTGCCAGTCATTTTGTTTTGGGTGACCAAAAAGTTGATCTTTCAGCAATTGACTTAGAATATTGCAAAATGCAACTCTTTAAAAATGATGAATTGGTTTCGGAAGGGACGGGCAAAGCTTGTATGGGCCATCCGTTGAATGCAGTTCTTTGGCTGGCACAGACCATGCAAAAGCGTCAACAACCGCTGAAAGCCGGCGATATTATTTTATCAGGCGCACTGGGGCCAATGAGTAATATTTCTAAAGGCGATAAACTTTTGACTAAGATTGATGACTTTGAAGAGGTGGGGTTTAGAGTTTTATGATAAAACAAACTTCTTTTTTAATGACAAGAAGATTTATAAACCATCTAATGGTTAAGCAATCACAAACTTTTAGTTTCTAAAAATACACAAAACTCTCGTTTCAGCACTAATTTCGCCATTTTTGTCCGCTGTTTTAGC
>CAYMXD010000335.1:0-3455 GCA_964394095.1 uncultured Mesohalobacter sp.
TCTAAATTTCAAACCTTATAAAACTTTGGCGTCTTTCACTTTTTGTTTTGTGATTGCAATATCAAGGACTTCAGACATATCGGTCACATAATGAAAATTCAGACCTTTTAAATATTCGGGTTTTATTTCCTCAATATTTCTTCTGTTTTCTTCACACAAGATGAGATCTTTAATATTGGCGCGTTTTGCT
The DNA here is from genome assembly GCA_964394095.1 of uncultured Mesohalobacter sp. Taxonomy (GTDB): domain Bacteria; phylum Bacteroidota; class Bacteroidia; order Flavobacteriales; family Flavobacteriaceae; genus Psychroflexus. The sequence goes on from CAYMXD010000335.1 coordinate 191, forward strand.
GCCAATATTTTCTCTTTAATTCCACCTACGGGTAAAACTTTCCCTCTCAGTGTAATTTCACCGGTCATGGCCAGTTTTTGTTTAACTTTTCGCTGGGTAAATAAAGATACTAAACTGGTAAGCATGGTGATTCCTGCGCTTGGGCCATCTTTTGGTGTAGCACCCTCAGGGACGTGTATATGAACATTGTATTTTTCGAAAATATCCGGATTGATGCCAAATTTTTCTGAATGAGACTTAATGTACTCCATGGCAATAGTAGCTGATTCTTTCATCACCTTTCCTAAATTACCTGTGATGTTCAACTGGCCTTTACCTTTAGACAATGTAGATTCAATAAATAAAATATCTCCACCAACAGAGGTCCAGGCTAATCCTGTAACCACTCCGGCGACTTGATTGTTTTCGTAAACATTAGCTTTTAATTTAGGGCTGCCAAGAATTTCAATCACATCTTCTTTACTAAGTTTTATGTCGTAGTCTTCTTCCAGTGCTATTTTTTTGGCGATACCTCTAACGACTTTAGCAATTTGCTTTTCAAGTCCACGAACACCGGATTCCCTGGTATAGCCTTCAACAATCGATTGAATTTCACGTTTGTGAAGTTTAATATCTTTTTTGGTTAAACCGTGCTCTTTAATTTGTTTTGGTAATAAATGCCTTTTGGCAATTTCAATTTTTTCTTCAACGGTGTAGCCGGTAACATTTATAATTTCCATTCTGTCTCTAAGCGCTGGTTGAATAGAGCCTAAGTTGTTTGCTGTAGCAATAAACATCACTTTAGATAAATCATAACCCATTTCTAAGAAATTGTCATAAAACGAACTATTTTGTTCTGGGTCAAGAACTTCGAGTAGGGCAGAGGACGGGTCTCCTTGCAGGCCTTGAGACAACTTGTCTATTTCATCTAACACAAAAACCGGATTTGAAGTTCCTGCTTTTTTAATGTTTTGAACAATTCGGCCTGGCATAGCACCGATATATGTTTTTCGGTGACCTCTTATTTCAGCTTCATCTCTTAAGCCACCTAATGACACTCTTACGTATTTTCGACCGACAGCTTCTGCAATAGATTTCCCTAAGGAGGTTTTGCCAACTCCAGGAGGGCCATAAAGACAAAGGATAGGCGATTTCATATCATTTCTAAGCTTTAACACAGCAAGATATTCAATAATTCTCCGTTTGACATCTTCTAAGCCATAATGGTCTCTGTCTAATACTTTTTGTGCTTTTTTTAAATCGAATTTGTCTTTACTGAAATCATCCCAGGGTAAATCTAAAATGAGTTCGAGATAATTTCTTTGAATGGAATGCTCAGGTACTTGAGGATTTAAACGCTGTAATTTAGCGAGTTCTTTATTGAAATGTTCTGCAACCTCTTTAGACCATTTTTTCTTTTGCCCTTTCATGCGCATTTCTTCAATTTCATTCTCTTGTGAAACCCCACCAAGTTCTTCCTGAATGGTTTTCATCTGTTGATGAAGAAAATACTCCCGTTGCTGCTGATTGATATCTGTTTGGACTTTAGACTGAATATCATTCCGCAATTCAAGTTTTTGATATTCTACATTCATGTGTTTTAATGTGGCTAAAGCGCGATCTTTTAAGCTTGAAATTTCAAGCAATTTTTGCTTAGCTTCAACTTCTAAACTCATATTAGAAGAAATGAAGTTGATGAGGAAAGACGAACTTTCAATGTTTTTAACCGCAAAAGAAGCTTCAGATGGAATGTTTGGACTTTCTTTTATAATCCTTAAGGCCAAAGATTTAAGTTCTTCAATTATAGTGGAGAATTCATCACTCATTTTCTCATCAGCATCTTCATTAAAGTCAGAAATTTTACAAACCACATAGGGATCTTCAGAGACAGGCTCATCAATTTTAAAACGTTTTTTCCCTTGAATAATAACCGTAGTATTACCATCGGGCATTTTTAAAACCCTTAATATTTTGGCTACAACACCAACTTTATTAAGATCCTTGTATTTGGGTTCTTCAACCTCCTCGTCAACCTGAGAGACGACACCAATAATTTTACTGGAATTGTTGGCATCATTGATAAGTTTGATAGACTTGTCTCTACCGGCGGTAATAGGAATGACTACGCCGGGAAACAATACCGTGTTTTTTAAGGGCAAAATGGGTAAGTTTTCCGGCAGTACTTCAGAATTGATTTGTTCCTCGTCTTCTGTTGTCATTAGTGGAATTAATTCTGCATCTTCATCAAATTCCTGTGATGACAAATTGTCAAGATTAAATATATTAGATTTACTCATAGTCTTTTTTTAGCCATCATGTCAGGTATTGTAAGCTATAAAAAGCAGTTAAACCCAGATATGACGATGGTTTGTTAAGTTTAATAATATAATTCAATACCTATGCCAAGCTCCTTATATAGCCTAAGTAAACTTTATTATGGCTTCATTATTTTGATGGTTTACTCTTTTGAAAAACATACAAAAGATTGAATCTAAACATTTAAATTTATACCTCTACACTTTCATTCAAACTTTTGATTTTTTCTAAACCTGTTTGAATATTATTAGTATTTCCAAAATTGATGATAAGTCTTAAACCTTTTCGGGTTTTCTTTTCTTTTAAAGCAAATTCATTTTTACCCTGCTGAACCTTAGCTAAAATATTTCTGAACTGCTGACTTTGGTAGAATGACGATTCCTGGTCTGCTATAAAATAGCCTATCATTTTATGTTGTTTCAGTATTAATTTTTCAATCCCAATTTTAGAAGCAAACCATTTCAACTGAACACTATCCAGCAAATCTAATGCTTGTGTGGGCAATTCTCCAAATCGGTCTTTCAATTCATTTTCAAAAGCTTTTAATTCATCCTGAGACTTTACCTCATTTAGTTTGGTGTAAAGATGTAATCTTTCTGTAATATTATTAATGTAATCGTCCGGGAATAAAGTTTCAAAATCGGTATCAATCTGTACGTCTTTCACAAAAACTTTGTCTTCTACGTTCTCATTTTCAGTAGGGTACAAATCTTTAAACTCTTTTTCTTTAAGTTCTTCAATAGCTTCATTTAAGATTTTTTGATAGGTTTCAAACCCAATTTCATTGATGAATCCACTTTGGTCACCACCGAGTAAATCTCCGGCACCACGAATTTCAAGGTCTTTCATGGCGATTTTTATGCCGCTGCCTAATTCAGAAAATTGTTCTAACGCCGTAATTCGTTTTCTGGCATCTGGTGTCATGTTGTGCAAACTTGGTGTAATTAAGTAACAAAAGGCTTTTTTGTTA
>CAYMXD010000336.1:0-3441 GCA_964394095.1 uncultured Mesohalobacter sp.
CAGTTTTAGATGGTGTAACTTCATCCTTAGGGTCTGTATGGGTTCCAGACTTTACTGATGCATCTCTTAGTGTTTTGTTTCCAAACGTCTCAAGGACACCAGATTCAGCATTTTTGGCTTGGTATAGAGTCTGAGAACCATCATAACCAAGATCTAATAATTCTTTGTAATATCCAAGTGCCATCTTGTAATCTTTTCCGTTTAAAGCACTACCTGCAGCGTAATAAAGGTATAATGTATCTTGCTTCCCTAACTTATAGGACTCATATAATTTATTTGCTGCTACAAGGTTTTTACCTTTTTTTTGATCTTCAACAGCAGTATTGACTAATGCCGCTCTTACTTCTTCTAGGCCTGCTTCTGCGTCGCTAACGTCTTTTCCAAGATCTATAGCATCTTGATAGGCCTGAGCAGCAATTTTTAAATCTTCAAAAGAAGACCCCAAACCATTGCCTAAATAGGCTTTAGCTTTAGCAAGGAGGTACTTAGACTGCCATTTCTCATTTTCGTTTGTGTAAGTATCTTCAACTTGTTTAAGAAGTGATTTTGCCTCAGAATATTCTTTATCGTCAACAGCACTTTCAGCTTTTCTTATTTCCTTTTTTTGTGCGTAAGTGTTTAGAACAAAGCACAATAAAACAGTTAAAAAAATCTTGTTTTTCATCGTATTAATTTTTATTCAGTTTTTAATTATTATTATTATTTATTACTTTTCTTTATTTTCAGAGTTGTCTGTGTTTTTAAATTCTACTTCATCTTCTGTGTCTTCAACCATGACTTTAGCTACAGCAGCAATGGCATCGCCATCTTTAATATTTATAAGTTTTACACCTTGTGTAGCTCGACCCATGGTTCTTAATTCTTTCATAGACATTCTAATGGCTACTCCAGATTTCTTTATAATCATTAAATCATCTTCATCAGTAACTGATTTCATAGACACCAAGTGACCTGTTTTTTCAGTAATAGAAATCGTTTTTACACCTTTTCCGCCTCTGTTGGTTTGTCTGTAAATTTGATCTCCAGTTTCAGGGTCATCAATGAATGTCCTTTTACCATAACCATTTTCAGAAACGACTAAAACTGTTTCGTCTTGTGGATGATTTACAATTATCATACCAACAACTTCATCTTTATCACTATTTAGGCGTATTCCACGTACACCAGCAGCAGTTCTTCCCATGGGTCTGGTTTTGCTTTCATCAAATCTAATGGCTTTTCCACTTTTTAATGCCAGCATAACTTCACTGTTCCCTTTAGTGAGACTCGCAGACAATAATTCATCACCTTCCTTAATAGTAATGGCATTAATACCGTTTGTTCTTGGTCTAGAATATTGTTCTAAAGAAGTCTTCTTAACCTGACCTTTTTTAGTGGCCATCAACACATAATGGCTATTAACGTATTCTTCATCTTTTAAGTCCTGTGTGCAAATAAAGGCATGTATTTTATCATCAGTTTCAAGGTTCATTAAGTTTTGAATGGCTCTTCCTTTTGATGCTTTACTTCCCTCGGGAATTTCATACACCCTCATCCAGTGGCATTTACCATTTTTGGTAAAGAATAGCATATACTGGTGATTTGTGCCTACAAATATATACTCAAGAAAGTCTTCATCTCTGGTCGTAGATGCTTTTTGCCCAACACCTCCTCTACTTTGAGTCTTGTATTCTGTAAGCGGTGTACGTTTGATGTATCCTGCATGAGATATTGTAATTACAACTTGCTCATTAGGAATCATATCTTCCATACTCACATCTCCTCCGGCATAATCGATTACACATCTTCTGTCGTCACCATATTTATCTTTAATTTCATGTAATTCTTCTTTTATGATTTCCATTCTACGTTCTTCACTGGATAGAATATCTTTAAGGTCTTCGATAGTCTTCAGCAATTCATCGTATTCATCTCTTAATTTATCCTGCTCCAGGCCAGTTAACTGTCTTAATCTCATTTCTACGATTGCTCTTGCTTGAACTTCTGTGAGTTCGAATCTCTCGATGAGTTTATTTCTAGCTTCTTCAGCATTAGAAGATGCTCTGATGAGGGCTATAACTTCATCAATATTGTCTGAAGCAATAATAAGTCCTTCTAAAATATGAGCGCGATCTTCTGCTTTTTTAAGTTCAAACTTTGTTCTTCTTACGACAACTTCATGCCTATGTTCAACAAAATTGCTTATAAGATCTTTGAGGTTGAGTAATTGAGGTCTGCCTTTTACAAGCGCAATATTATTTATACTAAAGCTGGATTGTAAAGCCGTATGTTTGTAAAGTGTATTTAAAACAACATTTGGGACAGCATCACGTTTTAGAAAGTACACTATTCTCATCCCATTTCTATCAGACTCATCTCTTATCAAAGAGATTCCTTCCATTTTTTTGTCGTTGATAAGGTCGGCTGTTTTTTTAATCATATCTGCCTTATTAACCTGATAAGGAATTTCAGTTACGATAATACACTCTTTGCCATTAACTTCTTCAAAATGCGTTTTTGCACGCATAACTACTCGACCCTTACCGGTTTTATAAGCATCTTTTACGCCGTCATGACCATATATTGTTCCACCGGTTGGAAAATCAGGTGCTTTAATATGTTCAGTAAGCTCTTCAATTTCGATATCATTATTGTCTATATAGGCTATGGTACCATCAATAACTTCGCTTAGATTATGCGGTGCCATATTGGTAGCCATACCAACAGCAATACCACTGGCGCCGTTTACCAATAAATTTGGAACACGTGTGGGTAATACAGTAGGTTCTTTTATTGTATCGTCAAAATTAAGTTGATGATCTACGGTGTCTTTATCTATATCAGACAACATTTCCTCACTCAATTTCTGCATTCTGGCTTCCGTATAACGCATTGCAGCTGGGCTGTCTCCATCTACAGATCCAAAGTTACCCTGACCATCTATAAGCTGGTAACGCATACTCCATTCTTGAGCCATTCTCACCATTGTATCGTAAACAGACGTATCGCCATGGGGGTGATATTTACCTAAAACTTCACCAACAATTCGTGCAGATTTTTTATAAGATTTGTTAGAAGTAATTCCTAATTCATGCATTCCAAAAAGCACACGTCGATGTACAGGTTTTAAACCGTCTCTTACATCAGGTAATGCTCGGGAAACAATTACAGACATTGAATAATCAATGTATGCAGTCTTCATCTCATCCTCTATATTTATAGGAATAAGGTGTTCTTTTTCTGCCATTTTCTAGATTTTAATAGTTTTAAAATAGTAATTTGCTAATTTAATTAATTTTGTTTAACTAAAATCTAATATATCAGGAATTCCCAATTTTTTATTAACAAACAATTATCAGGTTTTCGTTGATAACTTAGCATTAATTTATGAGGCATTTACCCAAAAATATTGTTATTTGCTTTCTCAAAGGGGTAGATTTTACTACTTTTAACATGAAAAAG
>CAYMXD010000337.1:0-3431 GCA_964394095.1 uncultured Mesohalobacter sp.
GGCAGCAAAAGCCAATTGAGAATCATCCCGTTTTATGACCGTTCGAGTTTAATCAAAGAAACCATTGGTACACTTAATCAGGCCATTAGCCTACAGTTGATTATCGCAGTATTGGTAGTGATTATCATTGTATTCAACATCAGAAGTTCATTGGTGATTTCTGCGGTATTACCTATTGCCGTTTTACTGGTTTTTATTGCCATGAAGTTTTTTAATGTGCAGGCCAATATTGTGGCACTGTCCGGTATTGCTATTGCCATCGGCACCATGATTGATTTGGCGGTGATTCTTTCTGAGAATGTCCTAAAAAAATTGGAATCTTCCCCGGAAGACAGCCTGTTCAAAAATATTTATGAAGGCTCAGCTGAAGTCAGTTCTGCCATATTAACTGCTGTCCTCACCACAGTTATCAGTTTTATGCCGGTTTTTGCATTAGAAGCTGCTGAAGGTAAGCTATTTATTCCTTTAGCCTACACCAAAACATTTGCACTTTTGGCCGCTTTTTTGGTCACGGTGCTTATCCTGCCAACACTCATGTATGTGGTGTTTAAGGTGAAAATCAACAAAAATAAATCCGCTTACTATCTCAATGGATTGTTGATTATACTTGGACTCATTATGCTTTTTTATACCTTTTGGGTGGGGGTTTTCATCATAATTTACGCTGTGAGTTATTTGTTTTCTCAGCTGGATTTTTCAAAACGGTATCGATTCAAGAATTTTCACAACTATGTTTTAATAGCCGGGGTTTTAGTGATTTTATCTAAGTTATGGTTGCCTTTGGGGTATCAGCAATCTTTGTTTTCAAATCTTGCTTTTGTCGGTGTGTTGGTCGGCGTTTTAATTGCATTTTACCTGCTATTACAGAAATATTACGAAGGTATTTTAAGGGCTTTCCTTAGGCACATCAAAGCTTTTTTGATTTTACCTGTGTTGTCAATTCTAATAGGGGTATTGATCTGGCAGGGATTTTCTAAAGTCTTTTACTGGCCTAAACAAGCTTTAAACAACATTGATTATGCAGTTGAAGACACCGGCTTTTGGAAGTCTATGACGTCTGTATTTCCCGGGATAGGCAAAGAATTCATGCCGAGTCTGGATGAAGGCAGTTTTATTTTGATGCCTACCAGTATGACACATTCGGGCATCAGTTTTAATAAAGAAAAACTGCAGCAGATGGACATGCTGGTCTATCAAATTCCGGAAGTAGAATCTGTCGTCGGGAAACTGGGCCGCGTAGAATCGGCGATTGACCCGGCACCCATCTCTATGTTTGAAAATCTGATCACCTATAAAACCGAATACATTTTAAACCAAAATGAAGAACCAATGGCTTTTGAAGTTGATGAAAATGGGTGGTTTAGAATAAAAAATTTAAAAACTGAAAACGCGGTAGGCCACAAAACCAATAGCTCTTCAGCTGAAATATTTTTTGATCCAGACAATTATATATTTTTAAACGCTGAGGGTGAGGCATTCGCTGAAAACATTCAAGAGGATTTATTCTTTGAAATCGATAAAAATTTCAAAGCTTTTTTAGTTGAAGATGAAGACGGTGAATTTTTTAGAAACTGGCGGAAACACATACAATCGCCGGATGATATTTGGGCTGAAATCGCCAAAGCCACAAGAATTCCCGGTATCACTTCTGCACCAAAATTACAACCGATTGAAACCCGACAGGTGATGTTGCAAACGGGTATGCGAGCACCAATGGGCATCAAAGTTTCCGGACCTGACCTTAGAACCATCGAGGATTTTGGTATGCAGTTAGAGGATATTTTAAAGAACGTTTCCGATGTAAAGACCAGCGCTGTTTTTGCCGATAGAGTAGTGGCGAAACCCTATCTTCAAATGAAACTAAAAAGACAACAACTGGCTAAATATGGCCTGAGCATTGATGAAGTTCAGAATTACATTTCAGTAGCGATCGGCGGACAAGTACTAACCCAAACCGTAGAAGGGCGTGAGCGTTACGATGTTCGCGTACGTTACCCTCGTGAATTGAGAGGTCATCCTGATGCCATCAAAAACATGTTGATTTCTGTAAAGTCCGGTGTTCAAATACCGCTTGGCGAGTTGGTGGATATCCAATATCAGCCGGGACCACAAATGATAAAACGTGAAGATACCTTTTTGAACTCCTACGTCCTCTTCGATAAAGCCGAAGGTGTGGCGGAAGTCACCGCTGTAGAATCTGCCAGACAGGCGATTCAACAGAATATCAATAACGGAGAACTTCAGGTGCCGAAAGGGGTCAGCTACAGGTTTGCCGGGAGTTTTGAAAATCAGGTGCGTTCAGAAAAACGCCTGGCACTCATTATTCCTGTGGTACTGGTGGTGATTTTCTTGATTTTGTACTTTCAGTTTAAATCGGTTCGGATTTCTGTAATGGTATTTTCTTCAATCGCCTTAGCTTTTAGCGGCGGATTTATCATGGTCTGGCTATACGGACAAGGATGGTTTCTCAACTTGAGCTGGTTTGGAGAAAATCTCAGAGATATTTTTCAACTGAAAACCATCAACCTGAGTGTTGCGGTTTGGGTTGGCTTTATCGCTTTATTCGGTATAGCCACAGACGATGCGGTTTTAATGGCCACCTATTTAAAACAGTCGTTTAAACAAAACCCTACTAAGACCAAAGCAGAGCTGAAAGAAGCAGTCATTGAAGGCGGTTTAAAACGGATTCGTCCGGCGGTGATGACCTCGGTGACGACAATTATCGCCTTGCTGCCGGTTTTATCTTCAACCGGAAAAGGTGCTGATATCATGGTGCCCATGGCCATCCCTGCTTTTGGTGGGATGCTCATGGCGAGTTTGACCTATTTTCTACTGCCGGTTTTGTTTTATGCAGTCTTTAAAAGACAAATGTCTTCAACCTCAAAAACTGAAAACTCATGAAATTACTAAATATATATTCGATGTATCTTAAGAAGGGTTTTAGGATTTTGGCTTTAACACCATTACTTTTAGTTTTTAGCCAAGAAACAATGGCACAATCTTTAACCGAGTTAAAGACCATTGCTGCAGAAGATAATCTGGAACTTCAGGCTCAGTATAAGTTGGTTGAAGCTCAATTAGAGTCTGTAAATCAGGCTAAAGCCTGGCAGGACCCGAATTTATCTTTTGGCTATTTTATCAGTCCGATTGAAACTCGGGTTGGTCCTCAAATAGCCCGGTTTTCACTGTCGCAAATGCTGCCTTGGTTTGGAACGTTTAAAGCTAAAGGCGATATCGCTGCACACCGAGCCGAGGCGGAATTTCAAAAATTTCAGGACAAAAAGCTGAAATTGTTTTTAGATGTCGCTGAACAATATTACGAGTTAGCAGCACTTGAATACCAGCATCTGCTTGAAAATGAACAGCTTTCAATTCTAAAAGATATGAAGTCACTCGTGAACTCCCAATACGAAAACAATAAAGCCCGGTTG
>CAYMXD010000338.1:0-3423 GCA_964394095.1 uncultured Mesohalobacter sp.
GGCTGTTTATTGATTTTATTGAGTTTTAATCTTATTGCTCAGAATTATAAAACAAACAATGAGGGTCCAAATCCAAAATTAAATATTACTAATACTTACGAGCTAAGAAAATATAAAATAAAAGGCAAGTTAGTAGATGAAGAACAACAGAGACCCCTAGAATACGCTACTGTAGGGATTTTTGAGCCCGGTACTGAGACCTTAGTTGAAAATACGGTGACTGATTTTGATGGGAATTTCAGTTTGAAAATAGATGAAGGAACTTATGATATAAAACTTGAATATATTTCATACGAATCAAAAACTTTAAAAAACTACACAATAGATTCTAATAAGGATTTAGGTACTATTAACCTTAAATTTAAAAGCAATGAATTAGATGAGGTCACGGTTGTTTCCGAAACTACTGAGGTTGAAGTTCGTTTAGACAAAAAAATATATAATGTTGGTAAAGACCTTACAACAGCTGGCGGAACAGTAAGTGATGCCTTAGGAAATGTACCTTCTGTAACAGTAGATATAGATGGGGCTATAAGTCTTAGAGGGAATTCTAACGTAAGAATTTTGATTAATGGCAAACCCTCATCTATAGCGGGTTTTGGTGATCAAGATGTGTTTCAGCAACTACCTGCTGAAGCGATTGAATCTGTTGAAGTAATTTCAAGTCCCTCGGCAAGATATGATGCGGAAGGTACGGCAGGTATCATCAACATTATTTTGAAAAGAGAAAAAACACTTGGTTTTAATGGTTCTTTTAGAGGAACGCTTGGTGAGCCTAAAAATTCTGGCATTTTTGCAGATCTGAATTTAAGAACCGATAATTTTAATGTGTTTACAAGTTTAGGCTATAGCGACAGAAATAGACCTGGAAATGCCGAATTTGACACCCGATATACTGAAACAGACTCATTAAATTTTGATAGAGTTATTGAAGACAGGGATTATGACAGAAATGGTGAAAATTTTAATTTAAATGCCGGGGTAGAATATTTTATAGATGATATGTCTTCAGTAACTGCAAGTTTTTTTACCAGATTGGGAGACGATAGAGATATTGCAACAAGCATCAATAGAAGGTTTGCTGATGGAATTGAAAACAGCACAACCGTTAGAATTGAAGATGAGCTTGAAGACGATCAACGATTTCAATATTCCTTTAATTACGAAAAACGATTTGATAAGGAAAACAGAGATCATAAATTAACTGCAGACTTTCAATATTCTAATAGTGAAGAAACCAAAACTGGTTTGATTAACGAAAATCAAACCATCCCAGTAGATACCTTAGTTGCCTTTCAAGATAATTTAGAGACTGAAAAAAGAGACAGTTATCTTATACAGGCAGATTATGTAAGACCTATGGGAGATGCACAATTTGAGTTTGGATTTAGAGGGGATTATTCAGATCAATCTCAAGGGTTTTTAGTAAATATACTTAGAGACGGAGAATTACAGATTAATCCAGACATCTCTAGTGATTTTGATTTTCAACAAAACATCACTGCAGTATATACCCAATATGGCGATAAAATGGGAAAATTTTCTTACTTATTAGGCTTAAGGTATGAAAACACTCAACTGAAAGGAAACACAACACCTCTAGTACCTGAAAATTTTGACAGAAATTTCGATTTCGATAAAAATTTTGATGGCCTATTTCCAACAGTAAATTTGGTTTATGAAATTGCCGAAGACGAAAACATTTCATTGGGGTATAACAGGCGAATAAATAGACCTAGAAGTTGGTATTTAAATCCATTTCCTTCTCAATCTAGCCGTTTTAATATTTTTCAAGGAAATCCAGATTTAAACCCTTCTTTTGCGAATGCTTTTGATTTGGGATATTTGAAACGATGGGAAAACATTACTTTAACTTCTTCTGTTTACTATCAAAGAGAAACTGACGCTTTTGAACGTGTAGAAAGAGATACCGGAGAAGAAACTGAGGAAGACGAAATAACAATAATTGAAAATATACCAATTAACCTCGCTACTGAGGAACGTGTTGGGGCTGAATTAGGTTTGCTTTATAACCCCACAAAATGGTTAAGGACAAATGTGAGTTTCAACTATTTTAGATTTGAAAGTGAAGGCTCTTTTGAAGGAGTTGAATATGGCGCAACCAATGAAAGTTATTTTGGAAGGTTTAGTTCAAATATTATATTACCAGGGAAAATTCAATGGCAAACCAATGCATTCTATAGAGGTCCAAGAGAAAATGCCCAAACCAAAACAGACCCTATAGCCTCATTAGATATCGCTTTCAGTAAGGATTTCCTAAAAAATGATAATCTCACCGTCTCGCTAAACGTTAGAGATTTATTCAATTCAAGAAGAAGAGATCAATTCACAGTTGGCGAAACATTTAACAGAGACAGTTCATTTCAGTGGAGAGAAAGACAATTTACAGCTACGGTTGTCTATCGTTTCAATAGGAAAAAAGAAAGAAATGGTGGAAGACGAGGTGGTGGTAACTATGACGGCGACGGTGGTTATTAGGCTGTATAATAAGACTCTGATGTTTTTAAATTTAGTACTTGTATGAGTTGATTAGATAAGAATGATAATTTAATAAGTTCTAAAAAATACTTCCCTCAGTTATCGATATATAAAATTTATATTCCTAATTTTAAAATCTGATTTTAAACAAAAATTATGTATTTTGAAATGAATAAGCCTGAAATAAACTATCCCTATAACTTGATTAAAGATCTAAGCAGATTTCCACAAAAACACGTTATCCCGTGCTCTGCACTTGTTAATCGAGAAGAAATGGGTGGTTTATTTATCTTAATCCCGTCAGAAATTTTAAGGTATTTCCATATTTCACCAGCATCACAGCCTGAACCGCCTTTTAAGTTCAGTATGCTACATAGTATTGATAAAGATTATGCCTTAGAAATTTCGTTGCTTTTTAGTGAAACTCCTGAAAAATATTTAAAATTACAACTCAATCCTCATGATAAAAAAGTCTACAGGTTTTTAAAACTCTGTTCAAAAACAAAAATGATTAGTTTCCATTTTTATGATACAGATAAGGATATATTATCATCAGCAATTACAAATATAGATGATGAGCAGTTTGACTGGTTAGAACGAAATTGTAAATTGACCAAAAAACTTAAACCTAATACTAAAGGGTATAAAAAAGTTTCAAAATATTTATATGATAACGCATCTTCTGCAGATAGAGTTTTTAGATATTACAATACCTATAAATCTAAATATTTCATTAAAGATAGTCACAAGATTGTGAAGTTAGGAGAGGTATAAACATATAATTGAGATTGGACTTCAAGTGATGTGGTGTTGAATTTAATTGCATAAACTTTCATATTAAACTTGGCTTAATGCTCTGATTTTCTGTTTATAACGCATTTTAATTATAATCGTCACTTCGAGTGAATTTTTCGATTGTAATGA
>CAYMXD010000339.1:0-3421 GCA_964394095.1 uncultured Mesohalobacter sp.
GAACATTAAGCCAAGTGTTATATGAAAGATTTTGATTTTTTTGAAAAAGGAAAATAATAAAAAAACGTGCAACTTTACAGCTTGCAACTTTTAAACTCACAACTTGCAACAATCTGAATCAAGTGATGGAATAAACCTCCTGTAGCGTTTTTATCTGCTTTGAATTCCCAATCACAATTATAGTTGAGTTAGGTGTAAGTTCTATATTAGGATTGGGGTTAACGGTATATTCTCCATCCGGTGCTTTAAAACCAATAATTGTACATCCCGTTCTTTGTCTTAAGTCTAGTTCTAAAATAGTACAAGATTTTTTATGGTCAAACAATTGCTCGAAAGTCACCTGCTCCAGATTTACACTTTTACTGTCGCCATAACTTAAGTTATCCCAAAATTCGAGCAAATCCGGACTCACAATTAATGATGCCATATGCTGACCACCAATTTTATCGGGTAGAATCACGTTATCGGCACCGGCCAATTTTAATTTTTTGTAACTGGTTTCTTCACTAGCTCTGGAGATAATCCTTAGTTTATTGTTCAGTTGCCTCGCGCTCAATACTATAAATAAATTATTGGCATCATTGGGTAAAGCCGTGATTAAATTTTCTGCTTTTTCTATTCCGGCATTGAGTAATACTTCATCATCATTTGCATTACCCACCAGATACTGCTCCGGTTTAAGGTCGCTTTGCTCTAGAGTTTCTTGGTCTTTATCTATCACTAAAAAATCTTTGTGAAACTCCATGAGTTTAATGGCGGCCTGCTGGCCATTTCTCCCATAACCGCAAACAATAGTATGCTTTTCCATTTTCTGAATTTTTTTCAATTTACGCCTCTCTTTTAAATCGTCTAGAGAACTGAAAGATATAAAATATTCTGTCACTACAGAAACCACAAAACCAAGTATCACAACGCTAGATAAGATCAGTAAAGTAATAAAGATTTTTGCATCGTCTGAAGGAAGTACAACTTCTCTGTAACCCACAGTTGTAATGGTGATAGCTGTCATATAAAATGCATCTATCCATCCTAAATCCATGACGATTTTAAAGCCAATCACTCCGGTTGAGAAAACTATCAACAACAATGAAAGAGCGATGATGATTTTAACTCTTAGAGACTTCAATATAAATTGGTTTTCGGTTAGTTACAAGTCAAAAACTGAAGTGCGTTTGGTGTAAACCAAATCTTTCAGTTTAAGCCAAAACGCTAAGGTCAAATATAACACAAATCCAAAACCAAAGGTAGCGAATGAAGAATAAATAAAAAACAAACGTACCGACTTGGCTTTCATACCAAGACGGTCTGCTAGTCTGGAGCTGACGTAAAAACCCCTTCTTTCAAAGTAAAATCGAATTCTATGTATTAAAGACTGATTATTCATCTATCTGATGCTCGTATTTTTTTGCGTATCGTTTATACAATTCGGTTTGATGCGTTTCAAGACTTACTTCTCTGCCTTGAATAAATGCATGTGATACTATATTCGTTCTCATATCTAAGGCATCTCCTTCTGACATAAAAAATGTTGCATCTTTTCCAACTTCTAAACTACCAACTTTATCATCAATACCCAAAATTTTTGCAGTATTTAAAGTAATCATTTTTAAAGCTTCAGATTTATCTAAGCCATAAGCTACGGCAGTACCAGCATAGAAAGGTAAATTTCTTGAATTCATTCGCTCCATACGACCGCTGTTTTCGAGTCCAACTAAAATGCCTTTTTCATTGAGTAATTTAGGCAATTTGTAAGGCAAATCATAGTCATCACCTTCATAACTTGGCACTGAATGAACTCTCTGTAATAAAACCGAAATGTTTGCTGCTTTTATTTTATCGGCAACTCTATAAGACTCAGAACCGCCAACTATAACAACGTGTTCGAGATCAAATTCTGATTTAAACACCAGTAAATCTCTAATCGCTTTCTCTGAATTGACATGAACAAATAAGCCTTGACTCCCGTCAAAAAGACCTTTCATGCCTTCATAAATTGTATTTCTTTTATAGTCATCAGACTGGTAGTAGGCTTTAGATTTTTTGAAGAAAGCATGAAGCTCTTCAATTTGATCTGAATAGTTTTTATTGATTTCATAGCGCCTGTCATCATCACCCCAACTTCCTGATCTGGAAAAGCTTCTGGGCCAGTTCAGGTGAATACCATCATCTTCTTTTAGCACGGCATCTTCCCAGTTCCAAGCATCAAATTGAACAATGCTCGAAGTGCCTGAAATACGACCACCACGAGGGGTGATTTGACCCATAAGCACGCCGTTAGGTCGCATACTTTCTACGACTTTACTTTCTGCATTATAAGCAATTATACTTCTGATGTGAGGCAAAAAAGAACCAATTTCATCTTCATCTCTAGTGGCCCTTACGGCATCAATTTCTGCAAGTCCAAGTGTGGAATTCGGTGCAATAAAACCGGGATAGACATGCTTGCCTTCAGCGTTGATGACTTTTCCTTCAGGCTGAATATTTTCAGCGGTGTCCAGGGCGGTTATCATCCCATTTTCGAATATGATAACGGCATTTTCAATAATCTCGCCATTACCGACATGTACTGTTGCTCCTGTAATACTAATGGCCTGATTTTGTTGTTCTGCCGGGGTTTGTTGTGCTTGTGTTTCAAAACAAGCTATAAATATGAGTAAGCTATATAAATATTTCATAGTCATGAGTTTAATGCAATTCTATTTCACTGTCGCAGTGTAAAAATTCTTTATTTTCTTTTTTGATAGGCTGTGTTTTCAAGCCCTTATTTTTAGCCTTCAACATCATATTAATGAGTTGACTTCTTTGTGCTTTTAAGCGTTCTCTTAAGGCCTTATCTTGTTCCAGCGAAAAGTAAATTTCACCTTCAATAATGGTGTATTCCGGTTTGGCATACACTGATAATGGATGCGCATTCCATAAGACCACATCGGCATCTTTGCCTTCTTTTATGCTTCCTACTCTTTCATCAATATGAAGTAGTTTTGCCGGGTTAAGTGTAACAAATTTCCAGGCATCTTCTTCTGAAATTCCGCCGTATTTTACAGATTTAGCCGCTTCTTGATTTAGTCGTCTTATCATTTCACCATCATCAGAATTGATCGCTACAGTGACACCTTCGTTGTGCATGATTGCTGCGTTAAAAGGGATCGCATCATTAACCTCGTACTTGTAAGCCCACCAATCGCTGAATGTCGATCCACCGGCACCGTGTTCCACCATTTTATCGGCCACTTTGTAGCCTTCAAGAATGTGTGTAAAGGTGTTCACTCTAAAATCGAACTGCTCGGCAACCTTCATCAGCATATTGATTTCACTTTGTACATAGGAGTGACAGGAAATAAAACGTTCGCTGTTTATTATTTACAATAAGGTTTCCATTTCCAAATCTGTCTCGTCAATTTCCATTTCTTTATCCGATTCT
>CAYMXD010000340.1:0-3417 GCA_964394095.1 uncultured Mesohalobacter sp.
ATAGAAAACTTGATAGAAGGTTTTCAGCAGTTATTCGACTCTAAACCTAAATCAAAATCAAATTATAAAACGAGTTCTAAATCGAGAATGAAAACGGTTTATAAGAAAAAAACTTACACTAAAACTTCGGCTAAAGATAAAACTGAAAAACAAAAGCGAATCGATATGATTTTGGATAAAATCAGTAAAAGTGGATACGACAGTTTATCAAAAGAAGAAAAAGATTTTCTTTTTAATGCAGGTAAAGATATTTAGAGATTAAATGAAAGGATTATCTATTGGGTATAAAATTTTCTTTGTTGTCAATAATATTTTCGCGTTCCTATTATTGCTCTCCTACCTTACGACCTATATTTCACCGGCAGACTTTCCAATTGCCGGAATTCTAAACTTTAGTATCCCATTTTTATGGGTCATCAACGCCCTGTTTGTAGTACTTTGGCTAATTAAGTTAAAAAAGCAAATACTCTTGTCCTTAGTTATTATGGCAATTGGATGGTTTCAAATGCATAAATTATTTGTGTTTCCAAATCAGGTTAAAATTGCTGATAATGGTATAAAAGTGATGAGCTATAATGTAATGCAGTTTTACAGCAAAAAAGACAAAAAGAAGTCATCTTATGACGATATTCATAAGTTCGTACTTGAAGAAAATCCAGATATTTTATGTATTCAGGAACATAGAACTTCTAAAACCAATTTATTTCCTGAGTACAGTTCTAAAGTCATAAATAACGATTCTGCAGACCTCAAGACAGTTGTTTATAGTAAATACCCCATATTCAACAGTAAACATTATGGTTTTGGGATTTCCAATAATTCAGCAGTTTTCGCTGATATAGCTGTCGATCAAGATTCCATCAGAGTATTCAGTATCCATTTTGAGTCTTTAAATTTAAAACAGGATTTAAAAAAAATTAAAGGTGAATCCAAAGATAAACTCATCAAAAGACTAGGTAAAACTTTTAGTCGCCAAACACATCAGATTAATGAAATAGAAGACGATATAAAGAATTCGCCTTATCCAGTTATTTTATCAGCAGATATGAATAACACAGCGGTATCTTATCTATATCGACAAATAACTCATCAAGGTTTAAAAGACACCTTTCTGGAAACAGGTCAGTATTACGGTAAAACATTTAATTTTAATTTACTTCCTATAAGAATAGATATGATTTTTATAGATGAAAAATTAAAATCAATCGATTTTAAAAATTATAGCATTGAGCATTCAGACCACTCTCCGGTTATGGCCGAGATTGGCTTGTAAGTTTTAAATAGCTCAGGCTTTCAGGCCCTAGATTAAACAAAAGATCTAAAATACTAAGGTTTTCAATAAACCCAAATTTATCTTCAAATACTTGATGGTAAGGTTTTTGAGCTAATGACATTGACCTTTTTGCCTCAATAAGATGTCTATTGTCTTTAATATCAACGTATTCTGTTTTATATTCTGAATTGAACTCAATTTTTAAATCTAAACCCAATAAGTTTACTACTGTTTTTAAACATTCAAAATTAAAAGTAAATAAGCTTTTATATTTTTTATTGTAAAGGGGTTCTATATCTGCTTCATAAAACTCAAAGTACGGTGATGTTCTATAAGCCGTTTCCAGAGATCTAAAGTGTAGAAGCTGCCAGTTAAATTCATTTTCAATATTACTTTCTCTGTACTTTAGCCTTTGTTTAGACTTTCCGCGTTTTACCGGGATATTAAGCATCAATTTACCATTGGCTCCGTAAATATACTGTCTGCTTCTATGGCTTTGTTTTTGATAGTTTTCAGCAGCATCAATATATATCGAGTCATAATTTACAAGCTCGACATAATAACTGATCGGGCCAAAATAGGGCAATGAAAAAATGGCTTCCGGCATTTATGATTTTCTTTTCTTTCTAAAGTAGTTTACACCAAACAATACAATTAAGCCAATCAGGAAATAGGGTAAATAAGACACCCGCTCGCCATCGCCGGAGACCGTAGTAAACATTCTATCCCATCTTAGCTTATCTAGCCCGGATTTGTTGTAATCTAAACTCAGCCAAATGAACACCGGTTTTCCCACCACATGGTTTTGAGGGACGTAACCCCAAAATCGGCTGTCTTCACTATTATGCCGATTGTCACCCATCATCCAGTAATAATTTTGTTTAAAAGTATAAGAACTGATGGGTTTTCCATTCATTAAAACCTGCTCACCTTCAATTGTTATTTGTTGACTGGTGTTCATCTCCCGACCCTCATAAACTTCAATAATGCGTTTATAAAAATCAATGGTATTAGTATCTATATCAACTGTTTTGCCGGCTTCCGGGATATAGATTGGGCCAAAATTATCTCGATTCCAGTCGCGCTTAGCACGATTAGGAAAAATGTTTTTGCTTGGTTCCGTATCTTCTGTACTTAAAATGTTTTTTACTGCTTTTTTGACGTTGGGGAGCTTCCTAAAACGCTCTATATTAGAATCTGAAATCGCAGCAGCCTGATACAGACCTTTGTCTTTGTTCATATAACCAAACCCATCTGTAATCTCATAGCGGTTTTGTAAAGTGTTTAAGTTGAAATTATCACCCTGAATAATATAAGAATACTGTAAATCAGCGCGTTCTGGTAATTGTAACGGCTTTCCGTTGGTATAGATTTTACCGTCTTTAATTTCTAAGGAATCTCCGGCAACACCAACGGCTCTTTTCACATAATTAGACTTTTTGTCTATAGGTTTCAAGTATGTTTCTGGCCCTTTATATCTAAAATAGGGCACCGTATCTACAGGCCAGTTAAATACCACGATGTCATTTCTGCTGACACTCTCAAAACCCGGCAGGCGGAACATAGGCAATTGGGGTTCTGTGGCATAAGATTTTACGCCAGCCAATGGAATGGTATCGTGTACCATAGGAAATGCAATTGCCGTACCTGGTGTTCTAGCACCGTAGTGAAACTTGCTTACAAAGAGGAAATCTCCTATAAGTAGTGATTTTTCTAGCGATGAAGTTGGTATGGTAAAGGGCTGGATAACATATGTATGGACTATGGTCGCTGCAACCACGGCAAAAACGATAGAACCTAGAGTTTCACCGGCTTTGGTTTTAGCTTTAAGTTCTCTGTTGCCTTGATATTCACTATCTGTAAAGTAATTGATGTAATATAAATAAAACCCAAGTGTAACCACAGATAACACACCGTCTTTAGTGTCATCATGACCAAAACTCTTAGCTGTTTCTATCCAAATTACTGGAAACATCAACAATTGAACGACGGGAATAAACAATAGAAAAACCCACCACCACGGGCGATTGATAATCTTAAGCAACACTATAGCATTATATACTGGTATAATGGCCTGCCAGGCAGATCTACCGGCACGTTTGTATAGTTTCCAAGTTCCTAAAAAGTGAATGACTTGAATAATA
>CAYMXD010000341.1:0-3413 GCA_964394095.1 uncultured Mesohalobacter sp.
CGGACTTATTGTGATTCTTGAGACTTCAAACCCAACCAAATTCCCTTTCAAGCAAGGCTATTTCTTTTACAGCAAATATATTTTACCTTTAATAGGAAAATTGTTTTCTAAAGACAAAGATGCTTATAGATATCTAAGTGAAAGTGCATCTGTTTTTCCTTTTGGTGAAGCTTTCAACAATATTTTGAAGAAAAATGGGTTTATAAACGTGAAAGATTTTCCCCAGACGTTTGGGGCAGCAACCATTTATATAGCTTCAAAATAATTTATGAAACTCATATTTTCTTTAGCTTTAGTTTTATTCAGCTTATCAGGGGTTTATGCCCAAGGCTTTTTCAACAAGGAAAAAGTACTGAACAATCGTAACTATTTAGAACAAAGACGCTGGTCCTGGGGGTATTATCTTGGCTTTAACAGCCTGGATTTCAAAATTGACCGTAAAGTTGAAAGCGAGCCGGTTTTAGTGACAAAAAATATCGGATTTAATGTCGGCTTAATTGGAAACTTCAAAATCAATAATTATTTAGATTTAAGGCTGGAGCCGGGTGTTATATTTTCTAACCGGGATTTTGATTTTACCAGATTTGGTGATGATGAAGTCGCCAGACTTAGAGAGACCCGCTCTTCTTATATCTACGTGCCTTTAGTTTTGAAATTTTCTACAAAAAGGCTAAACAACATCAAACCCTTCGTTTCCGGTGGAATTGCGTTTGCTCATAATTTGAGTAGTAATGAAGATAACCCCAGTGACAATTCAGCAGGGCAGTTTAGGCTTACTACCACCAATTACTTCTACGAAGTTGGCTTTGGAATTGATTTTTACTTAGAATATTTCAAATTTACACCTTCAATAAAAGGTGTTTTTGGGATAAATGACGAATTGGTAAGAGACCAGAATCCGGACAGTCCGTGGACCGGAAACCTTGATGAACTCACAACTAGAGGCATATTTATCAATTTTACATTTCAATAGTTCTTCGCTTAAATTCGCTTAAAATAATAGAACCGGCCATAGCGACATTAAGACTTTCAGTCTGTTGGCTTTTTCCAAATTGTGGAATACTGATGCTTTGGGTAATCAAGGTAGCTACATCATCAGAAATTCCATGCGATTCGCTACCCAAGACTAGAATTGAATTTTGTTCGATTTTGGTAGAATAGATTGATTCTCCGTGCGTATCGGCGCCGTAGATTGGAAGTTGAGTTTGTTTTAATTGCTCGTGTAAATCCACATAATAAACTTTTACTCTAGACAAAGACCCCATAGACGCCTGAACCGTTTTAGGGTTGTAACAATCGACGGTATCCAGAGAACAAATTAATTTTTTTATGCCAAACCAGTCGCACATTCTAATGATGGTTCCGAGATTACCCGGGTCTCTAACACCATCTAAAGCCAAGCTTAAGGATTTTGGATTAAAGCTTTTCTGTGGCTTTATTTCAAATACAGCCAGAGCGACCTGCGGCGTGGATAAAAAACTGATAGACTTTAAGTCCTCCGGTGAAATAATTTGAATCGTTTTATGTTTAAGGCTAAAAATATCGGCAATACTGTACAAACTGTGTAAAGTGTATGAACTTTTCAAAAATTCTTTGATCACCTTTATACCTTCTACCACAAAGAGACCGTTCTTATGTCTGTATTTTTTATATTTTAGGCTGTTAATTAATTTTTGTTGATTTTTGCTGATACTTTGCATAGACGTTTATTAAACTGTAATTTTTAGGATTGAAACACCATTTTACAAAAATATCATTTCTTTTTGGTATCCTCGTATTTCTTTTTGCCTGTGATTCTACAAAAAGAGTTGCCGATGGAGAATACCTGCTTACTGAAAACAAAATCGAAACCGGAGTAGATACCATTTCCGGGAGTTCTTTAAAACCCTACCTAAATTTGAGATCTAATTCTAAATTTCTGTTGGGTATTCCATTAAAGCTGCATATCTACAATTTCGCAAAACCCCATCCGGATTCTGCATTTATAAAATGGCTTAAAAAGAAACCAAAGCGCGAAAAACGTCTGACCAATTTTTTATCTCAGCGACAGCTAAAAAATTTGGGAGAGTGGTATGTCGGCTTGAATGATGGACTTAAGAAAAACGGACAAGAGCCGAGCATAATTTCGGACGCTAAACTGAAAAGTTCTAAAGAAAAACTAAAATCCTGGTATTGGAGCAAAGGTTGGTTTAATGCTGAAGTCAATTATGAAGTCAATAAAAAAGAAAACTCAAAAAAAGCCAGTGTAAAATACAATGTAAAGCCCAATTCACCATTCATAATTGATAGTATAGCTTACAATATTCAATCGCCGGTTGCAGATTCGATATACAATGTCATCAAAAATAAATCTTTCGTAAACAAAGGAAAACAATTTGATACTGATGATTTTGCTAATGAAAGGCTAAGGATAGAAGAATATTTCAGAAATAACGGTTTGTATTACTTTGACAGAGATTACGTTACGTTTGTTGCAGATAGTCTCTTAAAAGAAGCCAATAAAGTAGATGTTGAGATTAACATAAAAAACAGAGAAATTGAAAAAAATGACACTTTGAAAGATGAATTTTTCAAAGTATATAAAATAAGTGAAGTCAATGTTTTTACAGATTACGATAGCGCTGAAAACAATTATATAGCCAAAGATTCGGCACATTACAATCAGAAGATATTTTTTGCTAAAGATAAAATTCAATTCAGGCCTAATATTTTATCAGATGCCATTTTTATTGAAAAAGGACAGGTTTTTAGCGAAAAAAACAGGACCGATACCTACAACAGGTTTTCAAATATCAGGGTATTCGACTATCCTAATATACAATACCAAAAAGACCCCAGAACCCCGGATGAAGACAACCTCATAGCAAACGTTTTTTTAACGCCAAAAAAGCGCTTCGGTTTTACGCCAAATCTTGAGGTTTCGCAAAGTAACATCCAGGATTTTGGTATTGGTCTCAACGCTTCTTTTTTTGCACGAAATGCCCTGCATCTGGCAGATATTTTAGAACTGTCGTTTAGAGGTAATATTGGCTCCTCTAAGGACGCAGCCAGTAGCAGTGATCAATTTTTTAATATCAATGAATTTGGCGGTAACTTGAGCTTGAGTATTCCCAAGATACTATTTCCAGTACCCCTTTCAATCATTAAAAAAAATATGCAGCCGTTTACCAGAATTACGTATGGGTTTAATACCCAGAGAAATATTGGTTTAGACCGGCAAAATCACACTTTTAAATATGATTATAACTGGTCACCCAACAGAAAAATAACCAATAGACTGTCTTTGGTTGATTTTCAGTTTGTTAATAACCTAAATATAGATAACTACTTTAATATATTTACCAACTCTTACAACGACCTGAATAATATTGCAGAAGATAACATCAATGAGATTAATCCGGAGTTCATTAATG
>CAYMXD010000342.1:0-3411 GCA_964394095.1 uncultured Mesohalobacter sp.
AAGGAAAAAAATTGATTTAGAACACAGCAAAAAACAAAAAATCTTTGATGAAAAAGATTTTGATAAAAATGACCATAATAACTTAGATAAAAATGAGGGATAAAAAAACACAATCAAAAAATTGTTTGTCAAATTGATGAAATTAAGATTTCTCCTGGAAATTATAAATTAGGAATAGAAATTCTGGATTTACATTCAAAAGAAATATTATATAGTAACGATTCTTTTATGGATTTCGAAATTGAAATTGGAGATTTTTTTAAGTCAGGGAAAGTTCCATCGATTAAAAATATGGGCGTTTTAATGATGAAACAAAAATGGATTGTATCTTAAAATATGATATTTCATAAACACAAAGCTATTTTTATTCATATACCAAAGTGTGCAGGTAGTAGTATTAATCATTTCTTTTCTGAGTCAAAATATTTAGATTGGAAAACTCCTGATTATAAAATATTATATGGATGGTGCCCTAAACGAAAAATTCATCTACAACATGCTACTGCTAAAGAATTATTAGACTTAGACCTGATTCCAGAAAATATATGGAAATCATATTATAAGTTTACTTTTATTAGAAATCCTTTCGATAGAATGTATTCAGATTATCTTTGGATACAAAACGATAGAAAAATCAAAGGTACTTTTAAAGACTATATTCTCCGAAAAGGACCATTTGCTAAAGTATTGAACGATAAAAGCAATAAAATATACAGGGGAGATCATTTAAAAAAACAAACTGATTTTTTTGATTTTGATGGGGTATTGAAATTGGACTATTTAGGCAGGTTTGAACAATTTCAAAAAGATATAAATTACATAAGATTCAAATTGAGTATTTCAAAAAAATTCCATAGTCACTTCAAAAGGAACTCTTCAAGATACCCTCATTATTCTATGTTCTACACTAACACCAAAAAAAAACTTGTAGAAAAAAATTATAAAGATGATATAGATAAATTAAATTATAAATTTACCGATAAAAAAAAGGGCTTAAATAAATTAAAAAATCTTCTATGACATATATCATCATAGTAACTTACAATGCAAAAAAATGGCTGGATAATTGCTTGAACAGTATTAATTTTGAAGCTTATAAAGCAGTTGTGGTAGATAATAATTCAACCGATGATACGGTTAACTATATCAAGTCAAAATACAAGCAAATTACATTATTACCACAAAATAAAAATTTAGGTTTTGGAAAGGCCAATAATTTGGGTATAAGTTACGCCTTAAATCAAGGAGCAGAGCAAGTGTTTTTACTTAATCAAGATGCTTATTTAGTAAACGATGTGCTTGATATACTTATTAATTTTCAGTCAAAAAATATAGAATATGGTGTCTTAAGCCCAATCCACATCAATGCAGACAAAACCAAATTAGACAGAAATTTTTCAAATTATTTAAGATATGATAATAATCCCTATTTTTATGCTGATTTTATTTTAGGAAATTCCATAAGGGATGTTTACGACGTCCCTTTCGTCAATGCAGCGGGTTGGCTCATAAGTAAATCATGCCTAATGACAGTTGGTGGATTTGACCCTATTTTTTTTCACTATGGCGAAGATGACAATTATTGTCAAAGGCTAAAATTTCATGGATTTAAACTTGGTATTGTTCCAAAAACCTATCTTATCCATGATAGAGAAGATAGACAAAAGCCAAAAATAGAACCATTTTCAAAAGAATATTATCAACGTGAATTAAGAAAACTAAAAGTGAAATATGCCAACATAAATCAATATGAGAAAGCGAATCTTTTAGGCTATGCAGACAGATTACGAAATGAATTAATCAAGACATTTCTTAAAAGAAAAACACAGAAAATTAAAAACCTTAAAGCTTATCTGGAATTAATAAAACAAACGATACCCGAAATAGAAAGAAGTGTAGAGTTAAACAGAAAAAAACAACCAAATTATTTAGATTTGAATTAATTTGGTTTTGTCAAAGTATTAAAGTCTTACTGAAATGATGTAAGAGGGTTGAGGTTTGGGTGATGTTTCTGAAAACAACCTTAATTTTTTGAGACATACTCAGTATAATCCCTATTTTTGCCCCCATGAAATACGAAAGATTAACCAAAGAACAATTTGAGGAATTACACCAGGAGTTTATTAATTTTTTGGCCACGCAGTCTATTACCGCTGAAGAATGGAGCGAAATCAAAGCTAACAAACCTGAGGTCGCCGAAGAGGAATTAGACATCTTTAGCGATTTGGTCTGGGAAGGGGTGCTGAAAAAAGTGGAATACCTCGAGCATGTCTCTGCCCAATATATGTTTCTGTTTCACTTTACAGAAACCCTGATTGAATTGATCAAAATCGAAGTCAAAAACCCGACTGTCGACATCACCACCAAAGAAGGCTACGCCTGGTTGCAGAAAAATATCTTAGACGAGCAAGTCGAAATTCATACGGCAACCAAAGCGTTGAGCGATGACCGAAATAAAGATATCTTTGCATTAATCAAACAAGGGGCAAACATTACCAAAGGCGATTTGTACACCTATTTTGATAAACTGATAAACGCTGAAAAATAAACGATAACACATGGCGCAGAAACCTGCAATACCCAAAGGGACAAGAGACTTTAACGCTGCTGAATTGGCCAAGCGTAATTATATTTTTGATGCTGTAAAAACACATTTTCAGCAGTTTGGATTCGAACCTATAGAAACGCCAAGCTTTGAAAAATCAACAACCCTGATGGGTAAATACGGCGATGAAGGTGATCGGTTGATTTTTAAGATTTTAGATTCTGGTAATTACCTCAAAAAAGTCGATGACGACCTCTACCAATCCAAAGATGCCACAGCAATAGCCTCTAAAATATCTGGTAAAGCGCTTCGCTACGACCTTACCGTGCCATTTGCCCGCTATGTAGTTCAGCATCAACACGAACTCAATTTTCCGTTTAAGCGGTATCAGATTCAACCGGTTTGGCGGGCAGACCGCCCACAAAAAGGCCGATTTAGAGAATTCTACCAATGCGATGCCGATGTGGTAGGCAGCGATAGCCTTTGGCAGGAAGTGGAATTTGTGCAGTTGTACGATGCGGTGTTTGCTTCGCTTAAACTTAAAGGCTGCCGAATCAAACTAAACAACCGAAAAATCCTTAGCGGCATTGCAGAAATCATCGGCGAGTCAGATAAACTCATCGATTTTACCGTAGCTCTCGACAAACTGGACAAAATAGGCAAAGACAAAGTCATTGAAGAAATGCTGGAAAAGGGCATCAGTGAAGAGGCAGTACAAAAGTTAGAACCCATATTTCAAATTTCAGAGGCCCATATCAACGAGAAACTGGCGCAAATCAAAGCATTATTATCTGCCTCTGAAATAGGATCAAAAGGCGTTGAAGAATTAGAATTTATAATCAACCAGAGTTTAGACCTCGGACTTA
>CAYMXD010000343.1:0-3406 GCA_964394095.1 uncultured Mesohalobacter sp.
TCTTAAAGACTTAGAATTTTTAAGTTTGGTGTCCACAAACTTTTTGCTTGACCCGTTTTTTAATTTTGCCTACGCTTACAAAAGCTTATGGCTTTTGACGTTTGTCTAAAATAATAAAACCACAACACCTGCGGCGTTGTGGTTTTGTGCTTGTCGTGACCGCGAAGGGATTACTACATGATCCCTTTTTGTTCAATGCTGGAAATACAAAACCATTCCGACGAGACCGTCGGAATTTGGTTTTATTATTTTATCCTGCACTTACAAAAGCTTATGGCTTTTGACGTTTGTCTAAAATAATAAAACCACAACACCTGCAGTGTTGTGGTTTTGTGCTTGTCGTGACCGCGAAGGGATTCAAACCCCCAACCCTCAGAGCCGAAATCTGATGCGCTATTCAGTTGCGCCACGCGGCCTTATTTTATGTTGCAAAATTACAATATTTCTTGTTATTTAAGAAGATAGATTTTGAAATAATAACTAAATAAAATTTTAATTTAAGAGCTAAGAGCCAAGAGCTAAAAACTAAACTCAGGATAATTCTGCTTTTACAATTTTAGAAATAACAGCGCCTTCAGCTTTTCCGGCCATTTGTTTACTGGCCATTCCCATCACTTTTCCCATATCTTTCATACTGCTGGCTCCGGTTTGTTCAATAATAGCTTTGACATGTTTGGTAATGTCTTCTTCACTTAACTGTTCCGGTAAAAACTCTTCGAGAATTTTGACTTCATTCAGTTCTTCATCTGCCAAATCTTCTCTGTTTTGTTCTTTGTAAAGCTGAGCGGAGTCTTTGCGTTGTTTTACCAATTTTTGTATCAATTTCAACTCTTCGGCTTCTGTCATTTCTCCACCACTACCGGAAGTTTTGTGTTTTAAAATTTCACTCTTTATAGAACGCAACGAAGCTAAAGCCACTGTATCTTTCGCTTTCATCGCAGCCTTCATTTTTTCCATTACATCTTTTTCTAAAGCCATAGTTTCAATTTTTGACAAAAGTATATATTTATTTTCAAAAACACTAGCTTTGGTAACATCTGTTACATTCTATTTTAACCAAAGGCATTATCTTTATAAAAAATTTATCTCATGTACAAAGCACTTCTTTTTTTTGTTGTTATAATATTGTTTTTTAGTTGTAAAAACAAAGTAGAATCCTCTAATAATGAACAAGCTTACTCTGCAATTATACAAGATGAAACCGCCCAGAGTGAAGCTTATAAAAAAATGAAAACTCTATGTTTTTCATGCCACAGTCCATCAGCAGAAATGGATATGAGAATGGCACCACCAATGGTAGCTGTAAAAATGCATTATACAGAGGAACATGATAGTCAGGAGGACTTCGTAACCGCTATTTGGGGTTTTATGCAAAAACCTGATAAAGATAAAGCACTGATGAAAGGTGCAGTAAAACGCTTTGGTCTGATGCCTTATGTGCCTTATAAGGAAGAAGATATCAAAGCTATCGCCACTTACATGTACAATAACGAACTTGAAAAACCAGATTGGTTTGATGAACACCGTAAGCAGGAACACGCTAAAGGTAAAATGAACAAAGCACATACTAATGATGGGCAGGGCAAAAAAGGAATGCAAACTCAGCAGAGAAAAGGCCCCAAAAAACAAGGCAAAGCTATGGCCATTGCTACCAAAAAAGAATTGGGTAAAAATCTTATGAAAGCCATAAGCGAAAGAGGTACGGTAGGAGCAGTTGAATTTTGTAATATCAAGGCTTTACCAATTACAGCTGAAAAAGAAAAAGAATTTAATGCGACTATAAAACGAGCGTCTGATAAACCTAGAAATCCAGCCAACAAAGCCAATAATAGAGAAAACCAAGTTATATCAAGCTTTAAAGAAACGCTGGCTAATGGCGAAAAACCAGAAGCTGTAGTGGATAAAAATGGAGATAAATTTGAGTTTTATTATCCTATAACGACTAATGATATGTGTTTGCAGTGCCATGGAGAGGTAGGGGAGACGCTTACCGATGAAACCTATAAAACTATTAAACTTAAATATCCCGAAGACCTGGCAGTAGGTTATGATGTAAATCAGGTTAGAGGTATCTGGCATATTACATTTGAAAGTAACTCGAAATAAATGGAGTTAACTTATCGTGATTTCTATTTATTAGAATCAAAAGTAAATCTTCAAATATTTGTGAATTAAGGAAATGTCTTTCAGCTAGCATTTAGGTGTGGCTTATATTTTATATTTGCACAAATTAAAACCTTTATGGATTATCTTCTGCTGTTTTTAGGCGTGAGTTTACTTGTGATAGGTGGTGAGTTTTTGGTGAGATCATCGGTTTCTATATCCTTAAAACTTAACATTTCTAAAATGATTGTCGGTCTAACGGTTGTCTCGTTTGCGACATCTGTACCTGAATTATTTGTTAGTGTAATTGCAGCGATAGAGGGTAAACCGGATTTTGCCTTAGGTAATGTTGTTGGGTCTAATATTGCAAATATTGGACTCGTTCTTGGCGTTACAGCAATCATACACAAACTATCTACCGATAAGGATTTCCTTCGGTTTTATTGGCCTATAATGATGCTGTTTTCAGGATTTCTTTATTATTTTCTGTCAACTGAACTCATCCTTTCAGCCTTTGAGGGTTTTATTTTGATCATAGGCTTAATTATTTACCTCCTTTTCTTAGTGATTAGAACAAGGACGAAAAAAAATATTATCATTGAAGATGTTGACGAAAAACTAAAATCTGCCAGCTATTTTAAGGTAGTTATTTGGTTGGCTGTTGGTATTTTAGGCTTGTATTTTGGTTCAGAATGGTTAGTTTCAGGTTCAACCGGTATTGCCAGAGATTTTGGTGTTAGTGACAGAGTAATATCCCTAACCATGGTGGCGCTTGGGACAAGTATACCCGAATTAGCAGCTTCGGTAATTGCTGCCTTAAAGAAAGAAAAAGACCTCTCTTTAGGAAATTTGATAGGA
Organism: uncultured Mesohalobacter sp.; assembly: GCA_964394095.1. Lineage (GTDB taxonomy): Bacteria > Bacteroidota > Bacteroidia > Flavobacteriales > Flavobacteriaceae > Psychroflexus. The sequence goes on from CAYMXD010000343.1 coordinate 2,962, forward strand.
TCTAATATTTTTAATATTGGAAGTGTTCTTGGAATAACATCTGTTATACATCCGCTTGAACTCGATTCTCCTCAAATGCTAAACAGTGACTTATTATGGATGATTGGTTTTTCTTTCATTATTGTACCATTGGCACTTATTATTCCTAAACCTTATTTCATTAATAGGTTTGAAGGTTTTGTGCTTCTCATTGGTTATATAGTTTTCGTGTTTCTTACTTTATATCAGTAGTCTTTCACCATTGGCCAAATAGTTTTCATTTTAGATTTTGTAATTCTGCATTAAGGGTTTTGATGACTATATAGCCTCATAAATTATTTAGCTCTTAGCTTTTAGTAAAATAACTAATTCTTAAATCAAAATTCGTTAATCCTTGTTCGATATTCAATGACTTGATTCAATATTTCTTTTTATTTCAATCCCAAATCAATAAAGTTATTTGAAT
>CAYMXD010000344.1:0-3398 GCA_964394095.1 uncultured Mesohalobacter sp.
TAATATGGCTGTTTTTGCCAGTCGGCTTTCTATGGCGCTTATCAATTCTTCTTCTTCAAAAGGTTTGGTCAAGTAGTCATCAGCACCCATATTCATACCTTTCCTAATATCTTTATGATCGGTTTTGGCTGTTAAAAATATAAATGGGATGTTTCGAGTTAGTTGATTATCAGCAAGTTTTTCTAGTACGCCATAGCCGTCAAGTTCGGGCATCATAATATCACACACAATAATATCGGGCTTAAATAGTAATGAGGCCTCTACCCCTTTTATTCCATCTGATGCTGTTTTAACTTCATAATCTGAAAGTTCAAGTATTTCTGCGGTATTTTCTCTTACCGTCATATCATCTTCAATTAATAACACTTTTTTTCTCATCAATCTGAATGTTTAATTGGCAATTTAAATAAAAAAATAGAACCTTTATTTTCTTCACTTTCAAAGGAAATATGCCCTCCTAAATTTTCCAAATGTACTTTAATTATATTTAAACCAATACCAGTCCCTTGATTCAGCAAAGCATTTTCTGCTCTAAAATAGCGCTCAAAAATATGTTCTTGGTCTTTTGCCGGGATTCCAATACCCTCATCACTTACCTTAAAGAGAAGACATGCCTCATCTTTTTCAACGTCTAAAGTTATCGTCGTATCTTCTTTAGAATATTTAATGGCGTTGTTCATAAGGTTAGTTAGTATAAGCTCCAAAACGTTACGATCCTGATACAGTTCTACCTCATCTAAGTCCTGTGGGTATTTTATAATTTGACCGGATTTTAAAGTGACGTTAGAATTATAAACCACTTCATTGATGAGGTTTAGTAAGCTAAAATGTTCAAATTTATAGGTAACCTTACCGGATTCTAAGCGTTCTATTGACAAAAAATCATTCAATATACTAGTAAGATAATGAACCTTGTTTTTTATAGTGTTTAAATGCTTTTCTCTTTTATCTTGCTGTTCGGTTTTAGTGTATTTAGTCGCTAATGTTGTCGAAGTTAGTATACCACTCAGCGGTGTTTTAAACTCATGAGAAACTAAGGATAAAAATTTAGTTTTCAACTCATTAAGTTCTTTTTCTTTTTGTAATGCAGTTTTTATTCTCGCTTCAGCTTCTTTTCTACGTATAATTTCATCCTTAAACAAATCATTGAGCTCAGATAATTCATTTACGCTATGTTGTAATTCTTCTGTTCGTTTTTGAACTTTTCTCTCAAGAGATTCATTTAAAGCTAAAATCTGTTTTTCATTTTCAACACGCTTTGTAATATCGGTAATAATTGTCATTATAAACTTTTTACCGTCAACTTCAAATGGATTAAGTCCTGCTTCGATGGGAAATGTCTTTCCGGATTTTTTCAAACCGTATATTTTTCGATTTTCACCCATCTGTCGTTTTTCATCTTTTTTTAAAAAAGACTTAACGTGAGTATGATGTATATGGTGAAACTCTTTCGGTATGAGTTTATCGATATGCTCGTATTTAAGCTCTTCAATATCATAGCCAAACATATTAGCTGCGGAAGAATTCAATTCCAATATTTGCTGTTGGGTATTTACGATTAAAGCCCCTTCTGATATGCCGTCAAATAAAATAGAAAACACTTCTGAGTTTGATAATGAAAATTTTTTCAATACATTTATTTAAGCATCAAAAGTAATAATATTTAAGTATTTTTATAGCCTAAATATGATTTATATCATTTTTTTACCCTAAAATTTCAATCGTAAAATTTCGTTTAATCATGTTTTATATTAAATCTCTTAAAATGAATATTTTAAAACTTTTGTTGTGTTTTTTAGTCATAAACACAGTGTGTGCTCAAAATTACACCAGTTTTTTTATCGGCAATACAGTTGATGTTACGACTAACCCCCAATTTGGCGTCTGTCTTATGGGTGGTGCTACTGAAAATGATAACGCCATGCAGTGGTTTTTAAACCGTGCTGATGGCGGTGATGTTGTAGTTTTAAGAACATCGGGAAGTGATGGCTATAATGACTATATGTTTAATCAGCTAGGCGTTGCGGTTAATTCTGTTGAAACTCTTCGTATTGAAAATTTTCAGGGTGCAACAGATCCTTATGTGCTTCAAAAAGTATCCCAAGCTGAAGCCATATGGTTTGCCGGTGGTGATCAGGCCGATTATGTTAACTACTTTAAAGGTAATGCATTGGGCAACTTGTTAAATGAACATATAAACATAAAACAATACCCCATTGGCGGCACTAGTGCCGGAATGGCTATTATGGGCGAATTTTATTTTGATGCCCTCAACGGCACAGTAACTTCTACTGAAGCTTTAAACAATCCTTTTGATAATCGTGTATCTATAGGTATTTCAGATTTTTTGGATAACTCTGTATTACAAAATACCATAACCGACACCCATTACGATAATCCCGATAGAAAAGGCAGACATATGGTATTTTTGGCCAGACTACAGGCTATAACTGGAGAACGCGTGTATGGTATAGGACTAGAAGAATATACTTCTGCTTGTATAGACGAAAATGGATCTGCAAGAATTTTTGGAGATTTCCCAAGCTTTGACGATTTTGCCTATTTTATTCAAGTCAATTGCCTAGACAATACGCTGCCAGAAAATTTATCTGCCAATCAAGCCTTAGATTGGAACTTAAATCAACAAGCAGTAAAAGCCTACAAAGTCGCCGGTACTTCAACTGGAAATAATCAATTTAATCTCAACACCTGGGAAAACGGCACTGGTGGTGAATGGCAAAACTGGTGGGTCAATCAAGGAAGTTTTCAGTCACAAGCCTCTATTCCAATTGATTGTGACACTTTTTCTAATTCTGCATTTGATAAAATTGTTTTAAAAATTTACCCCAATCCCACCAAAGACTATTTAAAATTAGAATCTTTTCAGGAATTTAATAAAATTGAAATTTTTAACCTCTTAGGCCAAAACATCAATACAATCAATTTGAAAGAAACATATTTTGAAATGAGCTTACACAATTTGCCTAAAGGGGTTTACTTGGTTAAAGTGTATTTTCAAAATGAGCGTACACAGATTGTGAAGGTTATCAAAGAATAAGTTTTTTTGTATTGTTGATGCTATGGATTCTATGGATACTAAGTCTTCAATCCAAGTTTGCAGTAGCAGTAATCAGTAATTAGTATTTAGTATTTAGTAATTAGTATTTAGTAATTAGTATTTAGTAATCAGTAATTAGTATTTAGTAATCAGTAATTAGTATTTAGTAATTAGAAATACCAATTACTACTTACTAAACCTGCCTTTTATAAATCAATCGCAGTTTTCAGCCTATTTTTTTCTCTATTATCCTTTTTTTACCGTAACTCTTTGCTACTTACTCATTACCAATTACTACTTACTAAACCTGCCTTTTATAAATCAATCGCAGTTTTCAGCC
>CAYMXD010000345.1:0-3395 GCA_964394095.1 uncultured Mesohalobacter sp.
TTGGTATTTACTCCGTTCTAAGGATAATTCTACAATCTTATTTACACCAGCAACAATACTTTGCTCGGTTATTCCTGCGATACTAGGTGCAGGCGGATCTTCATAAGAAGTTCTATTCAATAAATAATTTTGAAGTGTGTTAAGATATTCTACTTGTCGCTTTAAATTTTTTTCTTCAAGGTCGTACCCAATTAGCTTCTGTTTAAGCTCTGCTGTTTCCGAATCTAAATCTAAAATGTTGTTATCTAACTTATAAGTATTTAATTCTTTTTCAAAATCTTCAAGCTCTCTGGCCTTTTCATTAAGTGTACTATCTATAAATTGTATAGTTTTTGTAGCAAAAAGATTCTTTTGATTGAGTTGTGTTTTACTCAATATTCGAGAAGTGGAATTGAGATAATCTACCATTTTAGCCTTGTTTTCACCAATGAGCTCTAGGGTGATGACAGAACCCCCTTTCTCTTCAGTACTGACATCTATATTTTCATATTGCTTTACAACAGAATTGAAATCTAGGCATTTTATGTAGTATATGCTATTATGTTTTGATTGGTTATTTAGGAGGTCAAGTTGTCCTGTAAAGTATTTTGAAACAATAGGCTTTCCAATCTGAAACGTATCAGCATAGGTTTTAAAATTGATTTTTTCAGATTTTTGTTCTTCAGACTTATAATTATAAAAAGTTAAGCTCGTCACATCTTCTTCAATCTCAAAACTGATTTCAAAAGATTTATCATCAATCAGTTTTATTTTCATCAATTGGTTTTTGAGCTGAAATGCATCCTCTTTTAGCGTAATTTTAAAGGGTGTTTTGCCATAAGCATCTTCCATTTGGTATTCACCTTCGACTAAATACTTCAAATAATACTGCAATTGTCGCACAACCCTTTCGTTATGGGTTCTGGTTTTTAAGGTGGTTACCGTAGAACTCATCTTATTAGATTGCCCACCCCAATTGAACGTCAGGCTCGTACTAGAATTTGTAAATAAAGGGTTTTGATCGTCCTTTATGCTTATCAAAGAACTTAATTTGTAAACCGGCAATTGTCTTAGGCTTACATAATATGCAATCCCTAAACCTAGCCCAATAAATATCAAAAACCAATACCAGTGAGATAGTATCTTGATTACAAAAGATTTGAAATCAAAATAAGAATTTGCGTTAGAAAAATCCAGTTCTTCCATTATAATCGTATTGCTATAATCGTTAGAGTTACACCAAGAGACAACAAAGAGGTAATTGTACTAAAAGCGTCAGTGCCAAGGCCAAAGGATTTTTGAGGTAAGGGGTTGGCAATAATCAAATCATTCGGTTTTACGTAATAATATGGGGAGTTAATAGCATCTATATCAGTCAAGTCTATGGTATGCCTTTTAACCCCTGTAGGATACTGCCTAATCACCACAATATTGGTTCGATCTCCAGTAATTGTCATATCACCCGAATTTGCTATAGCTTCCATAAGAGTGATGCGTTCTTTGTATATAACTTGACTACCCGTAGTTCCAAATTCTCCGATAGTGGTATAAGGAATTCCCGGAAGTTTTACAGTGACAAAAATATTGGAGGTTTCTTTGAAATAATTTTCTAAAAGTTCAGACTCGATTCGTTCTTCAATTTCCTTTAAAGTTAGACCGAGAACTTTTATATGTCCAAGCACAGGAATTTTTATCTCACCTTTTCTGTCTACCGTAAAACCATCAAAATATACGCGTTCTTCTGTTGTTGCGTCTAACCTGTCTTGAGAAACAGGATTAAAAGCGTTAACAAGATCCTGATCTAGGGCTTTAACTCTTATGCTTAACATATCATCAATCTGAACCCTATAAGGCTGTTGAGTCATGGTTATTCTAGCTATACTGTCAATTTTTTCAGACTCTTTTTGCTGAAGATAGGTCAGTTTTTTGGTACTGATACAAGAATGAAAACCTATAAGCCCTATAATTAAAAGACCAAATCTTATAAAACGCATGCTGTAGTTTATATTGAACAAATATAATTCTTAGATTGGAATATGAAAAAAAATAATGCCAAAGTAAAAACATGAGGCTTATCATTTTATAATAAAAAATACTAACTTCTGTCTTAAATAAAATTTTAAAACTCATACAAGTTAACTATTTTTACAAAAACAAATAAAATTCATGCTTACTATAGGTATTGCTGGAGGCACAGGGAGTGGAAAGACTACTGTGGTCAATCAAATTATAAATGAACTTCAACACGATGAAGTTGATGTCATCTATCAAGATTCGTATTATAAAGATACGTCTCACCTAGGCTTTGAGGATAGAAAAGCGATAAATTTTGATCATCCACAGTCTATAGACTTTGAATTGCTCGTAAAACATCTCAAAACTTTAAAATCTCAACAAAACATAGAACAACCTATTTATTCCTTTAAAACACATAACAGAACTGGTGAAACTAAAACGACCAGACCTCGAAAAGTGATGATTGTTGAAGGTATTTTAATTCTCACAAATCCGGCAATAAGAGAAATGCTGGATATAAAAATATATGTACAAACCGATAGTGATGAAAGGTTAATAAGACGATTGAAAAGAGATATTACAGAACGCGGCAGAGATTTGGATGAAGTACTGAACAGATACCAAAACACCTTGAAGCCTATGCATCTTCAATTTATAGAGCCAACCAAAGAATATGCAGACATCATTATCCCCAATAACAAATACAATAATGTGGCAATTGATGTTGTTCAAACCATTATTAAAGAACGTTTAACCTAATTTTGTATCTTTAACCTATGAAATGGAAATCCCTTAAACAAAAAACCTGGTTTAAAATATTAACAAATCGATATGGATTTGTATTGTTAATTTTTGCCGTTTGGATGTTCTTCTTCGATACTAATTCTTGGTTGACTCATCAAAAGCTAAACAATGAAATCTCTGAAATTGAAAATAATATCAATTACTATAAAACTGAAATTGAAAAAGATAAAAAAACCCTGAAAACATTAAATGACTCTGTAGAAATTGAAAAATTCGCCAGAGAAACCTATTTCATGAAACGTGAAAATGAAGATGTTTTTATCATAAAATACGAAGACAGCACTAAATAAATCTTATGGATAATTCACTTTTTGAAGATTTTAATCCTGTTTCTGAAAAAGAATGGAAACAGAAAATACAAGTTGACCTCAAAGGAAAAGATTACAATTCTACGATGGTAACCAATACTGATGAAGGTATTGACATCAAACCTTTCTATCATCGTGATACTAATGTAGACCTGAACATTCCTTCTCCAAAACAATGGTATATTACCGAAAAAGTTGATGGTAGAGCCGTAGAAAAGCTAAAAACCTTACAGGCAAAAGGAACTGAAGCCTTTTGGTTAAGTGCAAATAATCCTGAACATATCTCAG
>CAYMXD010000346.1:0-3394 GCA_964394095.1 uncultured Mesohalobacter sp.
AAGACGATGAGCATATTTACGTATTGACGGAAGACAGTGTTTTAAAAGTACATTAATAGTTTACCTAAACCTATTTTTTTTATTAGGGTCTTTACCGCCAAACTTACTAAACTTATAGGTAAAACTCAACATGAAATAGCGTTGTAAAATCAGCTGGTCGGTATCTTGAATAAAATCATTTCCCGTTTGTCGTCTCGTGTTGATGTTTTGGTCCAAGAGATCGTAGGCTTTTATTTTTACTATCGCCTTGTCTTTAGCAAACGTATAGCCAAGGCTGGCATTCCAAAGCAAAAATGAGGAGTCAAAATCTGCGCTCACATTACCCAGTTTGGTAAAGCTTATATCGTTACCAAAGACAAGATTTTTTGGCCAATAGGTTGTTGCATTTAAACCAAAATCATAATTGACAAACTCTTCGTTGAGATTTTGCTGCAGATTATAACCTGTAAAATTATAGGTTAGCCCTATATAAGGCTCTATGGAAACTAAATCTTCAATTTCATAATTAAAATCTACAGATGGCGAAACGCTATAAGCTTCACTTCTAAAGTTTTGCCCGTTAGAAAACCCCAAATTTTTGTTGTAGTTAAAATTTAAATCCCCTCCAATTGAAATCGACTCCCTGTCCTCTTGATTTTTAGTTTTTTTAAGGCTTTTGTTCATGTAAAAATTAAGGTAAACAGACTGCCCACCACTAAGGTTGGTATAGGTGGTTGTTCTTACCAGATCTTCATCTGTAAGCACCACAGGAACAACCTGGTCTTGATTAAAAGTATAGTAAGAATACATGCCGTAACCACTTCTACTTTTATAGTCATATTTATTATAACTAAGACTAAAATTATGTACCACACTTGCGTCCAGATTAGGGTTCCCTTCTACGATATTAAGCGGGTCTGTTTGAATTCTCACGGGTTGCAACTGATTTACTGTAGGTATTTGTGTGGAGTTTCTAAACCAGGTAGATATTCTGGCTTTATTTTTAAACTGATATGAAAAGTAGCCATCGTAAGCCAGCACATTAAATTCATTATTGAAAGTAACATCCTGGATGAGGTTGTCTGTTTTGAGTTCAGTACGGTTTAGCCCGGCGTTGAAATTAAAATTTAAAGTGTCGTTTCTATAAGAAAACCCCACTTTTGGGATGTGTTTTTCTGCTTTTAGGTTAAATGCGTTACTCAGTTCTTCATTTAAGATGGTAAATTCCTCCGTATTGTCATCAAAATCAAATACATTTCGTTCAGAATCTTCTCTTTCAGTAGCGTATTGGTACCTGATGTTATAAAACAGATTTTCGAGTAAGACATTTCGGTAGTTTCCGGAAATACGGTATTCATCTCTTTTAGTTTCGCTTTGAATATTTTGATTTTGAATCTCTACATTGGGGTTTTCCCCAAATACTTCTCTGCTGGAATTGAATAAGCTGTTGTTATCTGAACGATTATTGGTATTTCTGAAACTTACTGAAATATAGGCTCCTTCAGCTTTTAGTTTTCTGGAAACCGATAAATTATTTGAAAAATTAGAATTATCAAATTCTGATAAATTTTCAGTATTGAGTAAATTAATCAATTCACCATCAGCATCAAGAGATTCTGAAAAAGACGTGCTTTCGTTCTCGCCTTTAGAGATATTAAGGTTTGGCCTGATGGAAATTCTTGTGAGCGTGTCCTGCTTAAAACTATAATTGGCACTGGCCCGATGGGAATCTGACCGGCTGACAGACGAATTTTCAGAGTTTGAAAAAAATGTACGGTCCGGTAATATGTTTTCTCTTCGGGTGGAGGTGCGGTTTCGGGTTTTGTTTCCGCCGTAGAAATAATTCGATTCCAGGTCTTGTTTTTCAGACCATTCGTCGGCGTAGCTTACACCTATGGTTTCAGATTTTGTAATTCCGCTGTTTCCACCAAAATTTAATCCGTTAAACCCAAAACTCCCATTAGAACTTCTGGAGATGCTTCTTACATTTCCCATCATATCGTAAACCTCATCGAAGCTAAAGCCGGGACTATTGATATTGTTTGATCCGGCGATGACGCTCACTCGGGTTTTATCTTTAAAGTAATTGGCAATACCACTCATAGCGTATCGGTTATCTGTTCCACCGCTTAAGGTTAGTCTGGAGAAAAATCCTTTATTTTTATCTTCATCTATGGTGATATTGATGGTTTTATTTTCCTGATCGCCTTCTTCTCCGGTAAACTCCTGTTCTTTAGTTTTGGTATCTACAACTTGAATTTTGTCTATGATAGATTTTGGTAAATTTTTGGTGGCAATTTTAGGATCATCGCCGAAGAACGATTTTCCATTTACCAATATCCGTTGAACCGGTTTTCCATTTACTGTGATGTTCCCAGCGGCATCTACCTTAAGCCCCGGTAGCTTCTCCAGCAATTCTTCAAGATTGGCACCGTCTCTGGTTTTGAAGGATGAGGCATTAAATTCTAACGTATCTTTTTTGAAAACTATGGGAGAACGACTGGCTTTTACAGTAACTTCATCAAGTTGGTCTGAACTTGGTAATAAATATACAGTACCGATGTCTATTGGAGAGTTTTTGATGTTAAGCGTTTTTCTATAGGTTTTCATTCCTGTATAGCTAATATTCAGGGAAAGTATGCTATCGCTGGTATAATCTTCAATTTCGAAGTATCCATTTTGGTCTGTGATAGAGTAGGATACCATGGAAGAGTCTTTGAGTCGTTCCAAATAAACCGTAGAAGATATTAAAGCAGATTGGGAAATACTATCTTTTACAATACCTTTTACCTTAAATGAATTTTGCGAAAAAACAAGACTCATATTTAAAAATAATAGCAGGTATAAGGTTTTCCTCATAAATTTGGTTTGACTTTTAACGAATATAAAAGACGCATATTTTCTAGTAGGTCAAAAAAGCAGTAAAAATAAGTCCTATTGCCAGAAAAACCAATGGGAAAAAGAAAAAGAAGACTATAAAACCGGTCTTAAAAAAACTGGTCACCCAAGATTTTTGATAAAAATTCCTTATCCCTATAAACAGGTACAAAAATATAGACAGAATCAGAATTGTATCAAGCCAATCTGGAATTTCAACAATAAAAGTATTGAGTATCAAGTCTAAACTAAAAACAGTAAATATAAAGGCAAAATAATAGAATGTAAACACCAAATGATGTGCATATTTTCCTGTTTTGAAGAAGAAGATTTTAAGGAGAAGAGCGAAGATAGGCAACAATAAAAACATAGCCAGTGGAATACTGTCGTAAAAGGCCTGTAAGAAAGAGCCTCCGTTTCTACTTCTATAGAATTTCAAAAATTGATCTGTAAGTTTATTTTTTAAACATCCATCTTCATTTGTTACACCGGTAGCTTTTATGATTTCTGAATTTGTGTCTCCTTCACTGATAAGCGT
>CAYMXD010000347.1:0-3392 GCA_964394095.1 uncultured Mesohalobacter sp.
TTAGTTCTTTCCGCGAAGTAGGGCAGTGGTTCAAAGCTTCTAGGTGATTTGCCATTACGAGACCCGGTGCATTTTTAGCAAATTTGATGATGTCCTCCATTGTCATTAGGATGGGTTCGTATTCATCCAGCTGCGCGCTACCACAGGCTAAGACGCTTATATCCGGTTTGTAAGACTTTAGGACTTTATCTACTGCTTCTGTGTAGATGGTATCCGAACTTAGATAAACAGACTTTTTATTCTTGAAAGCAATGAAATATCCCATCACATCGCCCATAAGCTCTGCCACTTTTCCATAACCGTGAGTGGCAGGGATGCCTTCTATACTTCCATCTAAAAAGTCTTCTTTATTCCAATAGTCTATGGTTTGTGTAATTTTAAGATCATGCGCACTAAATCTGTCTTTATCTTTAATGCTGCATATAACAGGAATATTATTTTCCTTAAGAAATTTAATACCTGACCCGTCTAAGTGGTCTTCGTGTTTATGGGTGATTAAACAATAAGTTACTTTTTGAAGCAATTGATTAGAATGCTCCGGCAGAGATACTATTGGATTTTTCTGAGATTTAAAACGTCTTTCAGAGAAACTGGGGATACTGCCTTTATCACCTAACATGGGATCAATGAGCAAAACTGCTGATTTGGTTTCAATGAGCATTGTTGCATTCCTAAGGTGATGAATTTTCAACATGTTAATAAAGGTCTGCGTTTTTAAAAGGTATTAAAGCTAAAACCACAGCCTCGGTATAATAGCTTGTTCGGTCTATTATGTTGTCTGTTAAAATTCCAACGGCACCATTTTTCTGCTTGGAATTCCTTTTATTAAAAATGATATCATTAGCCACACCCAATTCTTTACCTTGTTTGACTAAGCTTGTTACTTTTTTGGGTAAGATAAACGAGCCGGTTCTAGATTTACCTAGTTTATTGCCTGATTTTATTACAATCCATGCAAATACCTGCATGTCTTCACCAAAAGTGTCAATCCCGCCTTCAATTCCAACATAATAGTCTGCTTTATCTGAAAGCTTGCAAGCATTTTTAATTCGATTTTCTGCTCCAAGTAGGGTTTCTGCATCTGTCATAGGTTGATCTGAAACTTCAGATGGTACTGAAATACCCTTGCATTCAATTGTTGATTCAGGAAATATCTTTCTAAATCCGTTTTCAACTGCCTGAATTTTTACAGGATTTAAAGAAGCCACTATAATTTTTGTCATACTGCTTTAGATTGGAGTTTTAATTCTGAAAGCTGAGATACAAAATCGGCAAATACTTTTTTATGTTCTTCGAGGTCTAGATCCGGAGAAACCGACACTCTAGCGATATAATCTTTGTCTTCTTCCTTGGTCGTGCCCTGTGTAGATGTCGCCGGAATGGTCCAGTAGCAGCCTTTTAGCTGTCCGTAACTGACACAATATTTGCTTTCGTCCGGAATACGACTTATCATCATGTTGATCAGTTTTTTATTCAAAACTCTTTTGTAGGTTTCTCGTTCTTCTTTAGTGTCTCCTATAGTTGGAAGATCCAGAGAAAATACAGAGGGTGTAAATCCACTTTGAGCGAGTTCTTCTGAAACAAAATTGATTTTTGCGGTCGGCAGAGATTTTTCAATAAAGTTTACAAATTCTCTGGTATTTTTATAAGCGTCTGCAATTCTTTGGCTCATTGAGGGTAATTGCTGAGCCAGAATTTCCATTTGATGTGCTGTAGCCTGATTATCGCATAGCGTTAAATTCTGCTCTATGTAACTCATCAGGTTAGCCGCAGGAGTATTGGCCACTACATAGCCGGCTGTACATTTTCCGCCGCTTGGAAATTTAGAACCACTGACATAAGATAAAGTCTTGACTGAAGACAGAATTTGATTTTCACCCAGGAAATTATAATTTGGGCAGAAGGTTTGGTCTAAAATAAATATGGGTTCTATGGCCGGGTTATGTTCTGAAGTTTGTCGGGGTTTAGTTAAGGCGTCTTTTAACTCTTCCAAATTTGGGACTTCTACACGTGGATTGGTCGGTATCTCTGCAATGATGAGGGGTACAGCATCCATTTTTGCCACTTGATCTAATACTTGGTTTGTGCTGCTCACCATATCATTGTCGCCATCTACGGGTAAATCCATAATTTCAACATTGTCGAGACAGGCCGCAACTCGACGCGCCTGATCGTTGGTGCCGCCGTAGCAATTTGGCGGTACAATAATTTTGATGTCTTTGCCTTTATGATGCTCAATGGAGTGATGAATTAATCCCATCATGATGGCATACTGAACAGAAAGTCCGCAGGAGCCAAATAATGGTTTACACGATGTATGCGTAATTTCTCTTACACTATTTTCAATTTGTGTTTTATATTCTTCTACATTACCTCTAGAATGTTTTTGTTCCAGTGGTAGTTTAATCAGTTTTTTAAGCGCAAGAAGACTATTTGAGGGCGTCATGGCAATGGTTTCTCGTCGTCTTACGTGCTGAATAGCAGAGACATATTCATCGTTGTTTTTGGTGTTTAGCATTATAATACTTCCAAGATTATCGAGAATATTGATCTGAAAGTCTATATTTTCAATTAAACGGATATTTTCAAAATCATCGTGCTGAGACACAAATACCTGACTGCCCTCAAAATCGGGCAGGTTGGTGTAATTGTCAATTTGTTTGATTTTAAAATTGTACCCGTAGACTTTTCTGAGCATTTCAGCATTAAAGGATTCGGGTAATGTATCAGTATATAAAATCTGCGTGTTTTTATGCTCAAATAGATTCTTCCTTAAAATGGCCAGAATCGGGATGGTTTTAGACGAAAAAGCGATGACATTTTTTGAATCTAAATTATTCAATTGCGCTACAGCCCATTCCAGCACAGAAGATAGAGGATGCCCCAAGCGAATATAATCGTAGGCTGTTGGGAGATTTTTCAGATTAGACTTACTGATGTTATGTTTTGTAATCAGTTCATCAAAATTTTCCAAGAACTCTACTTTAGCTAAATCTTCATTGTATATATCCAGTCGATGAGTGGTAAGATTCACCCAATCTTTTGGTAAATTGTTTAAAACACTTTCAATACTCCTAATAATATCTATGTTGTTCATATCTTATTCCAATTTTTCGTAAGATAAATTAATTGAATAAATTGAAAAAAATAAAGATAAAATAGTTTTAGACTTTATCATGACTTTTAGAAAAGTGTAATTGATATTTGAAGTAAAATTGAGCTGTTTCAGTTTTAAAAGGAGGGAACGACAAAACGTGAACTTTCATCCAATAAATGGTTTAATATGCTGATTTTCTAGTTATAATATATTTTAGCTAGACTCGTCACATCGAGTGGGTTTTTCGATTGTAATGAGAAAAATTTGTATCGAGATGTAATTAACACCGCAAGGC
>CAYMXD010000348.1:0-3379 GCA_964394095.1 uncultured Mesohalobacter sp.
TAATGCAGCTGCAGTTTTTTTCATAGTTTTCATAGTTTTAATTTTTAAATTATATGGCAAATATAGGAGCAGGATAGGAGGGAGGCTTCAACTAAAATAACCTATAGTTGTGCTATATTAACTTAAATGTTTGTTTTAACATCATTTAACTAAAAATATAGCATATGAATATGCTTAATTATATTTAAAGTGATAATTTAGCACATTAAAAGGATAATATAGTATTATGAGTTTAATAAAACCGGAATTTGAAAAAATAGAACCACCTTTTGGAAGTTCAATTGTGTATAAGCGATTTTCAAAACACGTCGAAAATGTTAAGCCCTTTTGGCATTACCATCCTGAACTTGAGATTGTGTACGTTAATGGTGGATCAGGCAGACGGCAGATAGGAAGTCATGTGTCTTATTATAGAAACGGTGACTTGATATTTATTGGTTCCAATTTACCACATTGTGGATTAACCGAAAAATTGACTAATAATAAGAGAGAAACCGTTTTACAAATGTCGCCGGATTTGCTTCATCAAGCCTTTTTTGATATTGCCGAAATGTCCTTTATGTCCGGACTGCTTGAACGTGCTAAACGAGGATTGGTCTTTCATGGCGAATCTAAGCGGAGTATAGGGAGCATGATAGAAGACATGCACGATATGAATTATTTTGAACGCATTGTGGCTATGCTAAAAGTTTTTAAAGCCATGGATGAAGCTGAGGACTATACTATTCTTAATGTTCAAGAATTCACGATGGAGACCTCTACCAAAGAAAGTGAAAAAATCAACATGATTTTCAATTACGTCAAAGAACATTATACCAAAAGCATCAGCCTTGAGGAAATTGCTGATATTGCCAGCATGACAGTTCCGGCGTTCTGTCGTTATTTTAAAAAGATGACCCGAAAAACGTTTACCGAATTTGTGAACGAATACCGTATAGCACATGCAGCCAAACTTTTACATGAAAAACAAATCAGTATTTCAGAAGTATGCTACGATAGTGGATTCAACAATATTTCACATTTCAACAAATTGTTCAAAGCTTTTTTTGGTAAGACACCTTCTGTGTATCGGGAAGAATTAAAATTTTTAATGACTTAACTGTAACATTTAGTAAAGCACACCTACTTATTAACCAAATCATTCTATTATGCAATCACTACAACTTTCTCAAGTCTCTAAGACTTATTCTAATGGCGTAAAAGCTTTGGACAACGTAAGTATTGAAATTCAGACAGGTATGTTTGGACTCTTAGGGCCAAACGGCGCCGGTAAATCTACTTTAATGCGAACCATTGCAACATTGCAGGAGCCAGATACTGGTGAGCTTTTTCTTGGCGAGATGAATATTTTAGAAGATAAAATGGCGCTTCGAAAAGTTTTAGGTTATCTGCCACAAGATTTTGGGGTTTATCCAAAATTATCTGCCGAAAAGCTTTTGCATTATTTTGCTCAGTTAAAAGGTGTTGAAAGTAAAAAAGACAGAAACAAAATCGTGGACTTTGCTTTAGAAATCACGAACCTGAGTGATGTGAGAAAGAAATCTGTAGCCGGTTATTCCGGAGGGATGAAACAGCGTTTTGGTATAGCTCAATTACTACTTAATAACCCTAAATTGATTATAGTAGACGAGCCTACAGCCGGTCTTGACCCCGCAGAACGGCATAGATTTCTTAATGTTTTAAGAGACATAGGCACCAATAATATCGTTATCCTTTCTACGCACATTGTTGATGATGTGAAAGAATTATGTACCGATATGGCTGTTCTTAACGGTGGTCAGCTGCTTAATCATCAAAAACCCGTCGATGCCATCAGCCAACTTCAGGGTAAGATTTGGAATAAAATTATAGACAAAGATGACTTGGAAAGGTACACCTCAAAATTTGATGTGATTTCAAGAAATTACAATCAGGACCATTCGCTTAATATTAGAGTTTTTAGTGAAGAAACACCGGATGAAGATTTTCAAACTATACAACCTGATTTAAGCGATGTGTATTTTGTGAGTTTAAAAATGAATGAAACCAATTTGTCTAACGCCTAATCATCTTATATGTTTTCTAAAATATTTCGATTCGAATTCAAATCCTGGTTTAAAGTACCTCTTTTTTATGTGTATTCTTCAATTTTATTGTTGTTAGCCATATTTGTGACGGCATCGGCAGCAGGACTATTTGATTTTACAACCTCTACAACTGTAACTCCTGTTTACGTAAACTCAGCATACAACCTGGCAAGTATAATAAATTCAATAAGCATTTTTCTTTATTTTATGATGCCGTCTATTATAGGGGCTTCAATAAATAAAGATTTTAAATATAATGTACATCATATTTTATACGCCTACCCGATTACCAAATCTAACTACCTGTTAGCGAAATTCACAAGTTCATTTTTAGTTGTTTTAATCATTAACTTAATTGTTGTTTTCGGGGTTTTTATTGGTACTGTTTTCCCATTTACTAATCCGGAGTTATTAACCGATTTCGATATTCTCAATTACTTACAACCTTTTTTATATACTGTTATTCCCAATTTCTTGTTTTTTGGGATCGTTATTTTTGGGGTAGTAACCTTTAGTCGAAATGTGTTTGCAGGATTTATTACAGTATTGGTTTTAATTGTCTTGCAAGGTTTAACCAGTACGCTGGCAGGTAATGAAGAATATAAAATTTTAGCAGCCTATTTAGACCCCTTAGGTTCAGCCGCTTTTTCTTTAGATACGGAATATTGGACAGTATTTGATAAAAATACAAACTATTTGTCCTTTAACGGATATTTGTTAAAAAATAGACTGCTTTGGTTAGGGGTGTCTTTCGGCATTTTCGCTTTAATCTATGCCAGATTTAGTTTCAATCAACAAGGCATTTCTTTTAACTGGTTTAAAAAGAAAGCGGAAAGAGTCGTTAAATCTAATTTCACCTTTTTAGTAAACATCAAAATACCACAAGTAAACACTTCACATCGCTTTAAGACTTTTTGGAAATTTGCTATAAGGCAAAGCTTTTTTGATTATTCTTATATCATTAAGAATAAAATATTTATTGGGTTTAGTCTTATTGTGATTTTAATATTAGTATCCAATTTATTGATTACCGGTCAAGTTTTTGGAACACCAACTTACCCTATTACCAATAGATTTGCAAATTCAGCAATTAATATTGTGAGTGGATTTCTTGTCATTATGACGTTCTTGTTTATGGGGATGTTGGTCAATCGGGCCAAAATTTCTAACATGGATCTGCTGGTCAATGCCACACCTTTCCCAAATTGGGCTTTTTCTTTATCAAAATTTCTGGCCATGGTATGGGTTCAGGTGAGCTTATATCTTATTGCCATAATAACAGCTATTGGGGTGCAGATCTACCTAAATTATTA